>NZ_JBSGDP010000013.1:0-113800 GCF_053602435.1 Nocardia sp. NPDC004415 | reverse complement strand
GGCGACGGTGCCCAGGGTCGAATCGCCGTGGCCGCGCTGGTCGTAGCTGACCACGCGGTATTCGCCGGCGCACCAGGTAGGTGTCGTCGCCGTCGCGGCGGACCACCCGCTCCGGTGGCAGCACCGCCCCGGTGGCCAGGTCGACGTTGTCGGTGACGTCGAGCAGCCCCGAGATGAAGGTGCGGTAGCAGGCGGTGCCCTCGGCGATACTCGCCTGCCGGTCGACGGCCGGGTCGCCGGTGGCCGCGGGCGGGCGCTTCACCACGAAACCGCCCTTGGCGCCGACCGGCACGATCACCGCGTTCTTCACCGCCTGCGCCTTCACCAGACCCAGGATCTCGGTGCGGAAGTCCTCGAGCCGGTCCGACCAGCGCAGCCCGCCGCGCGCCACCGAACCGAAGCGCAGGTGCACGCCCTCCACCCGCGGCGAGTAGACGAAGATCTCGAATTGCGGTCGCGGCTTGGGCAATTCGGCGATCTCGCGTGGTTCCACCTTCAGCGACAGGTAGTCGCGCGGGCGGCCGTCGTCGTCGAGCACGTAGTAGTTGGTGCGCAGGGTGGCCTTGACCAGGCCGAGCATGGCACGCAGAATCCGGTCGGCGTCCATGCTGACCACCTCGTCGATACCCGCGCGCACCCTGGTCTCCAGTTCCGCGGCGGTCTCGGCCGAGACGGTGTCGGGGTCGAAACGCGCGGCGAACAGCGCCACGAACTGGCGTGCCACCTCCGGATGGGCCAGCAGCACGCGCGCGATATTGGCCTGGCTGTACGGGAAACCGGCCTGCTGCAGGTATTTCGCGTAGGCGCGCAGGATGGTGACCTCGCGCCAGCCGAGCCCGGCGCGCAGCACCAGCTCGTTGAGACCGTCGGCCTCGGCCCGGTCGTACCAGACCGCCTCGACGGCGTCGGTGACCCGCGACCGCAGGGCGTCGGCCTCGGTGCTCGGGGTGAGCAGGCCCGCGTCGAGTTCGGCGACGAGCGGGTTGCGCAGCAGATCGGGGCGGGCCTGCAGCCCGAAGTCGTAGATCCAGCGCTCGGCGGCGTGCTCGAGCCGGTAGGGCCGCTCGTCGACGACCTCGACACCCAGGCTCTGCAACACCGGCAGCACCTGGCTCAGCGACACCCCGCTGCCTGCGATGTAGAGGCTGAACCGCCAGGTGCCCGGCGCGGAATCGGCGGTGCGGTAGAGGAGCTGGCCGATGCCGCCCTCGGGCAGCCGGGCCAGCCTGCCCAGATCGTCGAGACCGCGGGCGGGGGTGAAGTCCTCCTTGTAGCCCTCGGGGAAGGTCTCGGCGGCACGGGCGACGGCGGCCGGGTCGTGTTCGGCCGAGGTGGCGGCCTCGCCCTCGATGCGGTCGTCCCAGCTGTGACTGGCCGCGTCGAGCAGCGCCTGGATCCGCAGCCGGTTCTCCTCGGAGGTGTCCGGGATCGGCGCGTGTGGCTCGGTGGACAGCATGACCGTGAAATAGACACTGGCCAGCTCGCTTTCGCTGACCCGCGCCGAATAGTCGATATCGGTGCCGCCGAGCTCGCGGACCAGGATGTCCTGCATCTCCAGACGCACCGCGGTGGTGTAGCGATCCCGCGGCAGGTACACCATGCACGCGACGAACCGGCCGTAGGAATCCGAGCGCAGGAACAGCCGCACCTGCCTGCGCAGGCCGACGCCGAGCACCGCGACCGCGGTGCGCCGCAGCGTCTCGGTGTCGGCGGAGAACAGTTCGGTACGCGGGAACGACTCGATCACCTCGAGCATGGCCTGCCCGGAGAAGGACTCCAGGTCGAAGCCCGCCGCCTCGATCGCGCTGCGCACCCGCCGGTTGATCACCGGGATGTCGAGCACGTTCTCGTGCACGGCGCTCACGGTGAACACCCCGATGAACAGGTGCACCCCGGCCACGACACCCGCTTCGTCCACATCGGCGACACCGATGAAGTACGGGTAGACCGAGCGATGCACGGTGGCCCGCACCAACCCCTGGGTCAGCAGCAGCAGCGGCCGGTCGCCCCCGTTGATCGGGACCTGGAAATCGGTGCCGATACCCGGGCGCAGCACGCCCAGCGAGCTGGCGTCCACCGCGCTGGAGACGGTGTGCCCGCTCACGGTGTCGCGCCGGTAGCGCGCGTAACCGAGCAGGGTGAAATTGCCGTCGGCCAGCCAGCGCAGCAGATCGGCGCACGCGCCGAGGTCGGCGGCGGGGAACGGTGCCGGTGACCGGCCCGCGGCCCGGTCCAGCCGGTCGGCCAGGCCGGACTGCACGCGGACCATGTCCTCGGTGTCGTCGATGACCTGGCGCACGTCGGCGATCACCTTGGGCAGCGTGGCGGTGAGCTCGTCGAGCGCCGCCCGGCTGGTGGAGGGGTGCAGTTGCAGGTGCATCCACGATTCGGCCAGCCCGACCGCGCCGTTGCCGTCCACCTCGTGTGGGGCGGCCGAGACCAGTTTGCCCTCGGCGTCCCGGATGACCTCGAAGATCGGGTGGATGACCTCGGTGACGCTGACCTGCGCGCGATTGAGCGCCGCGGTGATCGACTCGACCAGCAGCGGCATGTCGTCGGTGACGAGCTGCACCGCGACCCCCACGCCCGCGCCGTCGTCGGGATGATGGACCCGCATCAGCGCCTTGCCGCGGGGACGTTCGGTGGCCAGCTCGAGGTGACGGCGGAAGATCTGGGTGATGCCGGTGATCGTGCAGTCGACGTCGCCGGCGTCGACGTGTCGGAAGTACGCCTCCTCCAAGGTGGCGAGCTCCCCACGCAGAGGCTGGGGCAGACCCGCTGCCCACGCTGCGCTGGACAATTCCGACGAGACCGTCATTTTCCGTCCACTCCCAAGGATTCGGTTCCGCTTCGGTTCCGCATACAGGTGACGCCGAATCGAGACTAGCCCGAGGTCAGGGGCCGCGCCGAGAGACAATCCGATTACCCCACGGGTAACTTCGCCGATGACGCGACAGCGATGCCGAACCCGCCGTGCCGCAACGGATTCCGCTCGCAGCGAACACCCCCCATCTCCCCGGATCCGCGCCCGCGACGGGCCGGTCGGACCGCCGCCGGAGACACCACGGGCAGGGTGCGACACTCGCTACCCTGCCCGTGGTCCGGCTCGGTGTGATCCGCTCAGTCGCGGGTCAGCTTCCGGTGGGTGACCCGGTGCGGCCGGGCCGCCTCGGCACCCAGCCGGTCGATCTTGTTCGCCTCGTAGGCCTCGAAGTTGCCCTCGAACCAGAACCACTTGGCCTCGTTGTCGCTGTCGCCCTCCCACGCGAGGATGTGGGTGCAGGTGCGGTCCAGGAACCAGCGGTCGTGGGAGATCACGACGGCGCAGCCCGGGAACTGCTCGAGTGCGTTCTCCAGCGAGCTCAGGGTCTCCACGTCGAGGTCGTTGGTCGGCTCGTCGAGCAGGATCAGGTTGCCGCCCTGCTTGAGCGTCAGCGCCAGGTTCAGGCGGTTGCGCTCACCACCGGAGAGCACCCCGGCCGGCTTCTGCTGGTCCGGGCCCTTGAAGCCGAACGCGCTGACATAGGCACGCGAGGGCATCTCCTGGTTGCCGACCTCGATGAAGTCCAGCCCGTCGGAGACGACCTGCCAGACGTTCTTGTTCGGGTCGATGCCGGCGCGGTTCTGGTCGACGTAGCTGAGCTTGACCGTCTCGCCGACCTTGACCTCGCCGCTGTCGGGCTCCTCCAGACCGACGATGGTCTTGAACAGCGTGGTCTTACCGACACCGTTGGGGCCGATCACGCCGACGATGCCGTTGCGCGGCAGCGTGAAGGACAGGTCCTTGATCAGCTGCCGGTCGCCGAAGCCCTTGTCCAGGTTCGACACGTTGACCACGATGTCGCCCAGGCGCGGACCCGCGGGAATCTGGATCTCCTCGAAGTCCAGCTTGCGGTGCTTCTCGGCCTCCGCGGCCATCTCCTCGTAGCGGCCGAGGCGGGCCTTGTTCTTGGCCTGCCGGGCCTTGGCACCCGAGCGCACCCAGGCCAGCTCCTCCTTGAGGCGCTTCTGCAGCTTCTGGTCCTTCTTGCCCTGGACCTCGAGCCGCTGGGCCTTCTTCTCCAGGTAGGTGGAGTAGTTGCCCTCGTAGGGGTACGCGCGGCCGCGGTCGAGTTCGAGGATCCACTCGGCGACGTTGTCGAGGAAGTACCGGTCGTGGGTGACGGCCAGCACAGCGCCCGGGTAGGAGGCCAGGTGCTGTTCGAGCCACAGCACCGACTCGGCGTCGAGGTGGTTGGTTGGCTCGTCGAGCAGCAGCAGATCCGGCTTGCTCAGCAGCAGCTTGCACAGCGCGACACGGCGGCGCTCACCACCGGAGAGCTTGGTGACCGGCTCGTCCGGCGGCGGGCAGCGCAGCGCGTCCATGGCCTGTTCGAGCTGGGAGTCGACATCCCACGCGTCGGCGTGGTCGAGGAACTCCTGCAGCTTGCCCATCTCGTCCATGAGCTCGTCGGAGTACTCGGTGGCCATCAGCTCGGCGATCTCGTTGAAGCGGTCCAGCTTCACCTTGACCTCGCCGAGGCCCTCCTCCACGTTGCCGCGGACGGTCTTCTCCTCGTTGAGCGGCGGCTCCTGCTGCAGGATCCCCACCGTCGCGCCGGGCGCGAGGAACGCCTCACCGTTGTTCGGCCGGTCCAGCCCCGCCATGATCTTCAGCACGCTGGACTTACCCGCGCCGTTGGGTCCGACGACACCGATCTTGGCGCCGGGCAGGAAGTTCAGCGTCACGTCGTCGAGAATGACCTTGTCGCCGTGCGCCTTGCGAACCTTGATCATCTGATAAATGAACTCAGCCATATATGGAAGCCTATCGGTGCGGGTAACGGGGATGAGATGCGGAGCGGGCCGGGTGCCGCGGACAGCGCCTCAGGCGTCGACCTGCTCGGGGATGCCCGCCGGGGGCACCGCGTCCGGCGATCGCGCCGGGAGGGAATCCGCCGCGGTCGTAGAGGCTACGGCAGTGGGGGCGGTGGGCGCATACTCGGCCACGTCCTCGGCGCCCGGGAGTACAGCGCCGGTGTGACCGGAGATATTCCGCGCCGGATGCGACATCGCGCGCGCTGCGTCCGACCGGCGCACCACCGAGGCACCGCACCGGCCCAGATCCGGCCCCACTGCGGCCGCGCGCATCTCCAGATCACGCCGCTCGGTGCCGTCTTTTGCCCGGTACTCGTGTGAGCGCAACTGCCCGCAGGCGATCACCGGATCACCCCGGTGCAGCGACCGCCCCACCCCGATCGCCAGCCTGCGCCAGCACGAGACCGTGAGGTAGAGGTTGCCGTTGTCCACCCATTCCCCCGTGGCCGGGTCGAGCCGCCGCGCATTGCTGGCCATCCGGAAGGTGACCACCTGGTCGCCGTTGCCGAGATCGCGTCGTACCGGATGGGTGATCACGGTGCCGACCACCGTCGTGTTCGCCTCGTACATCGAATCCGCCCCCGCTCGTCGTGTTGTGCTGACGATTCAAGGATGACCGGCCACGGACCCGGCCGGGAGCCGCGAGGACGATTTGTGGACAACTTCCCCGGTTGTGGATATCCGCCGTGTCAGACGACGGGGAGTTCGGTGTTGGCCCCGCACAGCACCACGATCGGCCGCACTCCGGGCTCCGGGGTGTAGACCCCGCTCTGCACCGCGGCCAGCGCCGCGGCACCCTCGAGTTCCACCACCACCCGGAATTCCCGCCACAGGTACTCGCGGGCCGCGCTGATCGCGTCGTCGGCGACCGACAGCGCCGGCATCCGGTGCCGCTGGGCGATGTCGAAGGCGATGTCACCGACCCGGGTCGCGCACAGCAGCTCGGTGGCCGCGGACTGCGCGGTGATGTCGACCGGCCTGCCCGCCGCGAGCGCCGCCGACAGCGCCGGGGTGTGCTCGGACTCGACGCCGACGATCTGCCTGCGCCTACCCAGCGCCGCCCCCAGCCCCGCGATGAGGCCGCCCCCACCGATCGCGGCCAGCACCGGCGGGCGCCCGCGCACCTGTTCCTCCAGCTCCAGCCCGATGACACCAGCTCCCGCCACCACGGCGGGCATGTCGTAGGCGTGCAGATGTTCGGCGCCGCGTTCGGCGGCCAGCGACACCGCGCGCTGCTGCGCCTCGGCGTAGCTGGTGCCGTGCCAGAGCACTTCGGCACCGTGCGCCCACATCGCCGCGACCTTGGTGTGCGGCGCCGATTCGGGCACCACCACCGTGCAGTCGCGGCCCAGCTGGGCAGCGGCCAACGCCACCGCGATCCCGGCATTGCCGCCCGAGGCGACCACCACGTGGCCGGTCTGCTCGCGGGTGCTGAGCAGCGCGTTGAGCGCGCCCCGCACCTTGAAGGTGCCGCCGTGCTGGAGGAACTCCAGCTTCAGCGATACCGGCACCGGCCCGTCCGGCCCGTCGACGCTGGTGTGGAAGACCGGGGTCTTGCGGACCCGGCCGGTCAGCCTGCGCCGGGCCGCGCGCACCTCGGTGCGCAGGATCCGTGGCGGCTCGGCACGCTCGGCCGACTCGCTCACCGGCACCTCGCGTGCGCTCACCGGCGCACCTCGCCGTCGCGGCGCGCCAGCTCCGCGTACATCGCGTTGTAGGCGGTGAGATCGGCGTCGTTGTCCCGGTCGGCGGCGCGGTCGGTGCGTTTGGCCAGGCGCTGGTCGCTGCGCGACCACTGGATCAGCAGCGCCAGCATCACCACCACCAGCGGCACCTCACCGCTGGCCCAGGCGAAACTGCCGCCGTTGCGCTGGTCGGCGAGCAGGTCGATGTGCCAGCCCAGGCCGAGCGTGCGGTAGAACCAGCCGCCCAGCACGGTGGTCATGCTCATCAGCGCGATGCCGAAGAACGCGTGGAACGGCAGCGTGCCGAACACCATGGCGAGTTTGGTCAGCGGCGCCACCTCGCGCGGCTTGGGATCGATGCCGATCACCACCCAGTAGAACAGGTAGCCGCTGAGCAGGAAGTGCGCGTTCATCATCAGATGGGCGGCGTGCGAATCGACCGTGGTGTCGAAGATGCCGCCCAGGTAGAGCGCGTAGAACCCGGCCACGAAGATCACCGAGGCGACCACGGGCTGGGTCAGGAACCGCGAGACCGGGTTGTGCACGGCGGCCAGGATCCACTCGCGCGGCCCCGGCACCCCGCCACGACCGGCGGGCGGCAGCGCGCGCAGCGCCAGCGTCACCGCGCCGCCGAGGGCGAGCAGGATCGGCGCCAGCATCGACAACGCCATGTGCGCACCCATGTGCACGCTGAACATGGCCGGTGAATACCGGCCGACCCCCGAAGACGTCGCCAGCAGCAACACCAGGCAGCCGCTGCACCAGGCGATCGTCCGGCCCAGCGGCCACGCGTCTCCGCGCTTGCGCAGGCGGTAGACCCCGATCAGATAGAGCGCCGCGAGCACGATGGCCAGCGTCCCGAAGATCAGGTCGAAGCGCCAGTCGAACAGCAGCCTGGCCACCGTCGGCGGCCCGTCGATGACGTACCCGAGTTCGACCTCCATCGGCGTCGGAATCGAGGTGGGGGGCGGAGGCGGCGTGCGGCCGAGGCCGACGGCCAGCCCGATCGTGGCCGCGAAGATCAGCATCTCCACCCCGGCGAAGCGGATCAGGGCCGAGCGGTCGCGCGGGTCGGCGGCCAGCGCCGGCAGCGCGGCACGACGCTGCAGATAGCCGATGGCGGCGAGCACGAGCAGCGCGGCGGTCTTGGCCAGCACCAGCCTGCCGTAGGTGGTGGTGAAAAGATCCGCGGCGGGCACCCGCACCCAGGCGTTGATCACGCCGCTGACCGCGATCACCGCGATCGACACCGTGGCCGCCAGCGAGAACCGCCGCGCCGCCACATCGGTGCCCGCGCCGCCGCGCATCGCGTGCGCGAGCACCGCGATCAGCCCACCGACCCACACCGCCGCCGCCACCATGTGCAGCAGCAGCGAGTTGGTCGCCACATCGTGCGACCCGCCCGAGGACGAATGCCCGGTCAGCGCCAGCGGCATCATCGTCACCAGCGCGCCACCCAGCAGCACCGGCGTCCAGCCCCAGCGCAACGCCAGCCGGCAGCCGATCGCCACGATCAGCGCCAGCAGCGCCGTCGTGCGCCAGGCCCCCGCCACCTCGACCTGGGCGATCACCGGCCACAACTTCTCGGGCCGCCAGATGCTCGTCACCGGCTGACCGGTCGTGTCCGACACCGTCAACGGCACCAGCAGCGCCGCCGCCCCCGCCCACACCAGCGCCGCCGCCGAAGCCCGCCGCACCGCCCGATAGCCCCCCGCTTCCAGCAACCCGCTGTCGCGCGGGGGCAGCAGGAACGCCGCGAACAGCAGCGAGCCGACGGTCACCGCGGCGGCCAGATCGGCCACCGCCCGCAGCGCGGGCAATCCGTATGTTGTCAACGGCCCCGGATCGGGTATACCCAGCAGACTCAACGCCTGCGCCGCCGACAACCCGACCACCATCGCCGCGACCACCGCGGCAACAGCCCCCGCGACAGCACTCAGCACGCCGAAGGACGCAGCGTTGCCCACCGGCACGGACCGCCCCGACTCCGCCGCCGGTGGTCCACCGTCGACGGCGGGTCCAGCGGAGGGGTCCTGCGATAACGACATGACAACGAGGGTAGTTCGGCGTACCCGGCACCGCCCCGATGGGGCTCTCGCTCCCGCCGTCACCCCCACCCGATCTGGTCGGTCGCTATACTTTTCGAGCTGGACAGCGCGGCCCAGATCCGCCAAGGTGTATGCGACTGCCTCCGTAGCTCAGTTGGATAGAGCAAGAGCCTTCTAATCTCTAGGTCGCAGGTTCGATTCCTGCCGGGGGCGCAGAATTGCCTCTGACCTGCAACGATCGCGGGTCAGAGGCACCAGTGCCGCTGAGCTCGGTTCTTCAGCAGGTAGATATGTCACAGATACCGGCGTATGCGCAGGTCCGCTGTGGATCGTCGGATCGATACGCTGCTGCGGTGAAGGAAATGCTGGCCAAGGGTGATCGCTGTGAACTTCCCGCAATCGCCGTCTGTTGGATCGGCGATGATCCGCAACCGGGCATGGTCCTGGTCGAGTTGGTAGACATCCACGGCCGACCTCACCAACTGGTCGCCAAGACCGCCTACTTCGGCGGGGATTTGCTTCCCACATCGGCCTACCCGTGTCCCACCACGATCCAGTGCACCATCGAAGATATCGACGACGACAGAGCTACCGTCAGCACCTGGTGGCTGTCCGGTGGACCGGACGATGTTCCGTTCGTCTTCGACGTGCGGCTGGACGCCCTCGGCACGGCTGACCGCGATGTTCTGATCGAGTGACAGAGGGTCGGCCATGACCGGCTGTCGCCAACTGGCATGTGGGTCTACGTGTCAGAAGCCGCCGCCGCAGGAGGAGAAGCTGTTGTGGCCGCCGTAGCTGGAGTGGCCGCCGATGGTGGGGTTGGGGCGGGGCGCTGGGCGGGGTGGGATCGTCAGGGGGTCGGGCCAGTGGCGGGGAGCTATGACGGTCCACCAAGTGGTGAAACGGGCGTCGATGGCTTGCTCGATTTCGGTGCGGGCGGCGGGGGCCCAGTGGACGGTGTAGCCGGTGAGGTGGTGGGTGGGGCGTTGGAGGGTGTCGATCAGGTCGGGGGTGGTCAGGGGGGAGTCGTCGTCGCGGGAGATGTGGACGGTTCGGTCGGGTTCGGTGACGTGGTAGCTCCAGTGGGTTCGGGCGGCCACCTCGGTGAAGTGGGCGTCGCGTTGTTCCCGTTCGCGCTGGATGCGCCAGCGTATTTCCTGTAGTTCCTGTTCGCGGGCTTCGGCCTCGTGCACGCGGGCGTCGATCTGCTCGCGGACGGGGCGATAGTGCTCGGTGATGTCGTGTAGCCGGGCTTCGAGTTCGTCGAATGCCTGTCGGGAGGCCGCGCGGCGGCGCGATGCCGACCAGCCGTGCGCGCGGCGTAGTCCGGGGTAGAAGCCGCGCTCGATCCGCAGGCCGAGATCGTGGACGACCTGCTGTTCGGCGGTCGACAGCGCGTCCAGGGCGACGGTCCTGGCGCTGATCCACGCTGCGGATTCTTCGTCGGTGGCGTCGATCTCGACACTCGGCTTGACCCGCCTCGATTCGAGGCAGGTCCACCCACGCTCTTCCCGGCCTGCGGGTGTGGGGACGGAGTAGATCTCGACGAATGCCCGACTCGGGTCGAACAGCGTCTTCTGCCGGTCGTTCAGGGCGTAGCGGAAATCGAACGAAAAGCGGTCCAGTATCACCGAAACCATCGTGTTCCTCCCCACGGGTATCTCCACGGTAGCGCCGGTGTGGTCGCTACGGGTCGGGCTTCGCGCCGAAGTCGGGCAGGATGACGTGTGGGCCCGGGGACGGTCGGTGCCGTCGGATCGTTGAGGAGCCGTTGTGTCGGACACGTTTGTCGTCGCCGCTCGAATTCCCCTGGGGCGGGAGTCCTTCGAGGACTGGCTGGAGACACCGGCGCCGGGCCCGGAGGTCATCGAGAACAGCGAGGCGATGTTCGACGGGTGGTTCTGGGACGGGAAGGCTCCGGACTGGGGACAAGCCGAGCAAGGGGTGACGCCTCGGGTGTATTTCGGGGACTGCTTCGGGGAGAACACCGGTGGGCTCACCTATGTGCTGCGGTATCGGGAGGGCGCGCTCGAGGCGTATCTGATGCACTTCGGGTTCTGTGAGTCGAACGTCTACACCGCGCTGGTGATGCTCGCCGCGGCGGGACGACGGAGTTCCGCGACGACACCGAGCACGGTGCTGTTCTGGGCCGAGACCAGCGGGTCGATGTTCGCCGCCGACTCCGATGCCTGGCTGGCGACGCTGCTGGTCGGCACCGGCGGGGCGCGGTTCACCTGTGGCACCGATCTCACGGCGACGATCGCGGCGTTGCGGGCGGCGGAATCGGACTACTTCGATCTGCTCGTCCGGCTGGCCGGGGTGGAGGAGTCGGTCGACGGAATGTCGGGGTTCGCGGCGATCGCTCGCGATCCGCGGTTCGTGGATCCCGCTGTCCTCACCGGGAGTTGAGCCACAGCCGGTCAGCCGAAGACGCGCAGGCAGAGGATGCGCCCGTCGATTCCGTCGTACTCGTCGAGCTTCACCGCGTCCTCGAATTGCCCGCACGGGGAAATCTTCCCGGTGTCGGGGACGTCCGCGATGACCTTCGCCTGCACCGCCGGGTCCGAACATTCCACCGTCAGCAGCTCGGTATAGGAGGACCGGACGTCACTGCCGTCCGTGCCGCCCACGCAGTCGCCGACCGCCGGGGTGCCGACGGTGTTCCGATCGCCGAGAACCCACCAGACCCCGACCCCGCCCCCGAGAACAGCGACGACGGCGACCAGCGCTCCCACGAGGACGGACAGCCGCACCCGACGCCCGGCCGCCACATCGGGGCCGCGATGCGCGGAGGCGATGCCGGGACCCGCGAACCAGGTTCGAGCCGAGGGCCGATTCAGCAGAACGAGCACGGCGATCACCGCGAGCACACCGATCGGTCCGGGCGAGATCCGGACCAGCGCGACCTCCGCGTCCGGGTCGACGGCAGCGGCGGACCCGAGCGCGACGAACCCTTCGAGCACCGCGAACACGGTCGCGGTGATCCGCACCGACCGCCGCCTGCGCCCGAAGAAGCAGGCGGTGACGGCCAGCGCCCAGAAGAACAGGTAGCCCTGGGTGTTCGCGCCCGCGGCGATCGGGTGACCCAGCCCGATCAGCACGACGGTGCCGATGACCCCGATCCCGACCATGAGAAAGACGACGACCTGCGCCGACCGCACACCGACCGGCATCCGGAGGTTCTGCGCAACACCCGGATTCGTTGACTGCTGGTCCAAAACTGCGTTCTCCCTGAACTCGTCGTTCCGCAGCGAACATAGCCGCCGACGGACGCCGAGCGCGCGGAGAGGGCTGCCTCGAGGTAGGCGGCCCGCGCTGTCAGGTGACGGGCGAAACCGCCACCGAACCGACCGGCAGCAGCTGCGGTCGTTTGGCGACCCGTCCGTCACCGGAGGACTTCCCGGTGAGCCTGCGCAGCAGCCACGGACCGAGAAAGCCACTCGCCCAGCGCACTTCGGTCACGCCGGTGGCCAGGATGCCGGGCGTGGGCAGCGGCGGCAGCGGTTCGGCCCAGCTGCCGTCGGCCCCGGGTAGCGACAACGTCTGCGCCAGGGCGTCGGCGATGCGCTGGTGGCCGAGTGGGCTGCAGTGCAGGCGATCCCACGACCACATGCGCGGATCGGTGACCACCGGAAGGTGGGCGAAGTCGGCCACCAGGACCCCGTGATCGGCCGCCACGGCGCGGACCATCTCATTGAGCGCGACCAGGCGCCCACCCAGTGGCCGGGTGAGGGGCATGACCGCGGTGAGGTCGGGGAAGGTCACCGTCGCCACCACCGCGCCCTGCCCGGTGAGGGCGGCGAACATCGCGGCGAGGTGCTCCCCCACCGCGTCGGCGTCGAAGCTCGGACGCAGCATGTCGTTCACCCCGGCGATGACCGTGGCCACATCGGGCCGCAGCGCCAGTGCCGCGTCGAGCTGGTCGGCGCGGACCTGGCCCGCGAGTTTGCCGCGCACGGCCAGGTTCGCGTAGTGCAGGTCGGGGGCGGCCACGGCCATCCTCGCGGCGAGGCGGTCGGCCAGGCCGATCAGCCCGGTGCTGTCGTCGCCGTCGCCGACGCCTTCGCTCTGGCTGTCGCCGAGTGCGACATAGCGCGAGAACCCCGGCGTGCTCACGCGGTGGCCTTGCCCTCGATCGCCTCTCGCGCTTCTTGCTGGATGCGCGGGTACTGCTCGGCCATCCGCGCGGCCAGCGCCTTGGCGGCCGAGAGCGGGCGCACCATCACCGTGAACTCGTCGATGCGGCCTTCCTCGTCGTAGTGCAGGAAGTCGCAGCCCGACAGCCGCAGCCCGTCGACGGTGGCCTCGAACACCAGCGCGTGATCACGTCCGTCGGCGCCGCCGATCTCGCGCACGTAGCGGAAGTCCTCGAACACCCGCAGCACCGCCCGCAGGATGGCCGCCGTGACCGGCTTACCCGGATACGGCGCGAACGCCACCGGGCTGGTGAACACCACGTCGTCGGCGAGCAGCGCTTCGAGGGCGTCGTGATCCCTCGCCTCCACCGCGGTCCGGAACGGATGACCCATGGCAGCCTCCTAGGCAAATAATTGAATAATTCACCAGAGGCTAACCGCAGCTCTCCACCGATGTCCAGTGCGCTGTCGATTTATCGATTTGAATAATCGCACTGCTGCTACGCTGGGCGGATGGCGTTACGACACGCGGTACTGGCCGCCCTGATGGAAGGCGAGGCCTCCGGCTACGACCTGGCCAAACTGTTCGACGCGGCGGTGGCCAACTACTGGATGGCGACCCCGCAGCAGCTCTACAAGGAGCTCGAACGGATGACCGCCGACGGACTGATCGCCGCCCGCGTCGTCGAACAGGAGAAGCGCCCCAACAAGCGGCTGCACTCGCTCACCGACACCGGCAGGCAGGTGCTGCGCGACTTCATCGCCGAGGCGCCCAAGCCCACCGTCATCCGCGACGACATGCTGGTCAAGATCCAGGGCATGACGACCGGTGACGCCCCCGCGGTCGAGGCCATGCTGATCGAGCGCCGGGGCTGGGCGCAGGCCAAGCTCGCCCGCTACGAACGCCGCCGCGCCCGCCTGCTCGACGGCCGCAGCGAGCCGGCCTACCTGAGCGAATCCACCCACATCGGCCCCTACCTCACCCTGCTGCGCGGCATCGCCTTCGAGCAGGAGAACATCCGCTGGGCAGAATTCGCCCTCGGCGCCGTCCGCGGGCGTGCCGAAGCGACCAGCCGGGACTGATCATGCCTGGCGCGGGGGTTCCCCGTGCACGGTCAGGGTGTTGTCGATACAGCGGGTGATGAAGGCGTCGTCGATGGGCTCCGACCCCACAAGGACCCGGAAATACAGTGGTGCCGAGAGAGTTTCGATGAGCTCGCGGGGGTCGGTCGTGTCGGCGAGTTCGCCGCGCTCGATCGCCCTGGTGACGACGTGGGAGCTGCGTTCGAAGCGGTCGTCCCAGAAGCGGCGGCGCGCGGCCTCGACCTCCGGGTCGACGGACAGGGCGATGACGGTGCCGACCAGTCGCGCGATGCCGGGACGGGCGATCAGGTGCGCGACCTGTTCGGCGAGTACCCGCAGGTCGGTGCGCAGCGAACCGGTGTCGGGGACGGGGTTGCCCACGGCGGCCAGTTCGGTGACGGCGTCGGCGATCAGGGCCGTGCGGGTGCCCCAGCGGCGGTAGATGGTGGTCTCCGCGACACCGGCGCGGGCGGCGACGTCACCGATGGTCAGGCCCTCGACGCCGAACTCGGTGATCTGCTCGAGCGTGGCGGTGAGCACCGCCGCGCGCACCCGGGCCGAACGGCCGCCGGTGCGCTTGCGCGGGGCCGCGTCGGCTTTCCCGGCGTCGTCGAGATCCATGGTCCAGTTCTACTCGACAGACCTTCCGCGTGCCGAATGCGCGGCGACGCACAGTTATCGCAGCGCCTCGCTAGACGGTGCGCAGGTAGGCCGTGATCCAGTTGCCGAACTCGCAGGCCAGATGCCACCGGTGTTCGGCGATGTAGAGGCCCGGCAGCGCTGCGGGGAAGGCGACCTTGAGCTGGGCACGGAAGCCACCGCCCGGTTCATCGCGGAACTGGTGGCGGACCCCGCCGATGACGAAACCGTCGGCCAGCGACGCGACACCGGCGGCGGTGAGCGGATACGCGGGGTCCGAGGGCACCATCACCCCGGCGACATCGGTGTAATCGACGAAGAACTGGCTGGGCAGCATCGCGCCACCGGTCACCTCGATGACCTCTTGGCGGCCGTCGGGCAGCGTGGCGATGAGGTAGTGGTCCGGGCAGGCGTCGGTCCACACCGGCCGGTCGTCGGTGACGCGGGCGCGGTCGAACCAGTCCAGGAAGCCCTGGGCGGTCCCGCGATCGCTGGAAACCTCGGTGATCGCGTATTGCCAACGCCCGTCCGATGCGGCGATTCCGGCCCGCGCGGCGGATTCGGAGGCGACGAGTTCGGCGGCCAGCAGCTCGCGAATCCCCGCCTCGCCGATGCTCAGCCGTGCCAGCGCCAAGGCCACGCGCGCGGCCGACACATCATCGACGGCGTTCTCGAGCCGGGCCAGCAACGAGTCCAGCTCACCGGTCAGCACCCCGACATAATCCTGGCGCAGCCGCGCCGCGACCACCGAGAACCGCCGCTTCTCCCACTCGACGACCGCAGCCTGGTCGACCAGGGCGCCGTCGATGAAGGTGCGCAGCCCGGCCTGCGCCGACTGCCCCAGCGGGGACGCGAAGGCCGGCCCGGAGCCGAGGTAGGCCGCGGCCAGACCTGCGGCGGCCGTGGTCCCGGCGGCGCGAGTGATGAAACTTCTCCTGGTCAGCATCGACCGATTCCTCTCGGGAACGAATAAAAGCAAGACTTACTTGCGTTAAGACAGCATCGGCCATGACCATGGCTACGTCAATGGCCTAACGCAAGTTCTGATGGCTTTAATTGGCCGACCGGACGCGATGCGGGCAATGGACCGACGGACCGGTACCCTTCCCACTCATGTGGATCATTCTCGCTATCTCCGTGGTCAGCTCCGTGGCCATCGCCATCCTGTTCGCGACCGGCTTCCCGGAGCACTGATCGAACACCAGATAGCGACTCGGTAGCTATCCGCACGTCCGCGGCCTGTTCGGTGCGATGATCGGCGGGTGCCGAACAATAGCCAGACCTTCGCCAGGTCCGAGGACGGTCGTTCGTTCTTCGTCGCCGACGCCACCGGATGCACGCTTGTCGCCGGTTCGCTGGCGGTGATCGTCAGTGAGCGGGGCCGCCAGCTCGCGCTGGTGGAGGAACGCTCGCAGACCACCCCGGTCTCCTTGCGCGGCAGGATGATGGGCGAGGTGCGCGTCGACGGCATCGATGTGCGCGCGGGCCATCCGTTCACCGACGCCACGGTGGAGATGGCCGACGCGGCCACGGTGCAGACCCTGCACGACACCACCGGCGCGCAACTCGACATCGGTGTCGATCTCACCCCGCCCGGCGGTCCGGCCCGGCTGCTACCCACCCGGTTCAACCGGCACACCTTCTGGTGCGGGCAGAGCGGCTCGGGCAAGACCTACGCCCTCGGTGTCGTGCTCGAACAGCTGATCGCGCACACCGCCCTGCCGGTGGTGGTCTTCGACCCCAACTCCGATTTCGTGCACCTGGGCGAGCTCGATCCCCAGGCGAGCGGCCCGACCGCCGAGGCCCTGCGCCGCCGCGACATCCGGGTGTTGCGCCCGCACAAGGGTGCCCTGCTGCGGGCCCGCTTCACCGAACTCCCGCTGCCGTCCAAGGCCGCGATCCTGCGGATCGACCCGATCGCCGATCGCGAGGAGTTCAACGAGCTCATGCACCTGTCCACGGTGCTCTCGGCCACCGAACTCGACGACACCCTGCCGCACCTGCGCAGCTCGGAATCACCGGCGCAGCAGCGGCTCGGCATGCGCATCGAGAACCTGGGCCTGCTCGACTGGGAGGTGTGGGCACGCAATCAGCGCGCGGTCACCGAGGTGGTCGCCGAGCGACCCGACGCCACCGTGCTCGATCTGGGCGGATTCTCCACCGCCGAACAGCAACTCGTGGTAGCTCTGGCGCTGCTCGACGAGCTGTGGTCGCGCCGGGAGGAACGCCGCCCGATCCTGCTGGTGATCGACGAGGCGCACAATCTGGCCTCGCCCCAGCTGGATTCGCCGATCGCGGTCGCAGTCAGGGAGCGGCTGATCCAGATCGCCGCCGAGGGCCGCAAATTCGGGCTGTGGCTGCTGCTGTCGACGCAGCGGCCGTCGAAGGTCCACCCCAACATCCTGTCCCAGTGCGACAACCTCGCGCTGATGAAGATGTCCTCCCCGGTCGACCTCGCCGAACTGGGCACCCACTTCGGTTACGCGCCCGCCGCGCTGCTGGAACGCTCACCGTGGTTCCGCCAGGGCGAGGCGCTGTTCGCGGGCGGCTTCACCCCCGCCCCCGCCCTGGTCGCGATGAACGCGCGGATCACCAGGGAGGGCGGCACCGACGTCAAGGTCCCGCTGCGCTGAACCACGGTCGATCCGTGCCGTTTTCGTGCTGATCTGTCCGGATCGGCCTAGAGTTGACTGATTGTGCGGGGCAATGCGGAGGGGGACGGGCAACTCGCCATCGCGACGCGCCGGTGTCCGGTCCGCCGCGGCAGGCCGAGCCTGGTCGCCGTGTATTGGACCTTCGCCAGGGCAGGCTTCAAACGCCAGGCCCAGTACAAATTGGCGATGTTCGCCGGGCTGTTCACCAACTGTGTCTTCGGTTTCGTGCGGGCCGCGGTCCTGGTGGCCGCGGTGCGCGCCGCCGGTGGGTTCGGCGGTTACGACGAGGGCACGATCGCCGCGTATGTGTGGCTGTCGCAGGGGCTGCTCGGTGCCACCCAGTTCATGGGCCCGCAGATCGATCTGGTCGACCGCATCAAATCCGGTGACGTCGCCATCGATTTCCTGCGCCCGGTGGACGTGCAGCTGAGCTATCTGGCCGGCGACATGGGCCGCGCCGCCTGCACGTTCCTGCCGCGCGGCGTCCCGAGCATCGTGGTCGGCGCGGCCACCTTCGGCCTGTCCATGCCGACCTCGCCGATGGCCTATGTGCTCGGCGTGATCAGTGTGCTGCTGGCGGTGGC
This sequence comes from Nocardia sp. NPDC004415, assembly GCF_053602435.1. Lineage (NCBI taxonomy): Bacteria > Bacillati > Actinomycetota > Actinomycetes > Mycobacteriales > Nocardiaceae > Nocardia > Nocardia sp. NPDC004415. Next base: position 96,114 of record NZ_JBSGDP010000013.1, on the reverse strand, counting down.
GCTGTCGTTCCTGTGCCTGTTCGCGGTGGCGCTGATCGGGTTCTGGGTGGTGGAGATACGCGGGATCCGTGTGCTCTACCAGATCGTCGGCACGTTCCTCGCAGGGCTTTTCGTTCCGGTCCACATGTTCCCCGACTGGCTGCGCGCCATCGCCAGAGCGACACCGTTCCCCTCGATCCTGCAGGCGCCGATCGATACGCTGTCCGGGCGGGCAGAAGGTCTGGATGCGGTGTTCACTGTTGCGGCACAAGGGTTTTGGGTGCTGGCGATCGGGTTGCTCGGGCGGGTGATGCTGCGGGCGGGTCAACGCAGACTGGAGGTACAGGGTGGGTGAACCGGAGACCGCGCGCATTGTGGCCGGGACCTGGTTCACCCCCTATCTCGCAGTATTGCGTTCGCGTGTGAAAGCACAGCAGGTGTACCGCCTCTCCTTCGCCACCGAGGTGTTCAGCGCGTTCCTGATCGGGCTGGTGGAATTCGCCGAGGTGTGGGTGATCTTCCACAATGTCGGCACGCTCGGCGGGCTGGACGTGAACGCGGCGCTGTTGCTGTTCGGCCTGTCCAATACCTCCTTCGCGCTGGCGCAAGTGCTGGTGGGACACCTGGATTCGCTGCCGACCATGATCAGGATGGGCACCCTCGACGCCTACCACCTGCGCCCGCAGCCGCTGCTGCTGCAACTGGTCACCAGCGACATCTCGCTGCGCAGGCTCGCCAGGGCGGCCGTCGCGGTAATCGTGCTGACGATCGGGCTGTGGCGCAACGACATCGACTGGGGCATCGCCCCGGTTACCTTGATCGTGATCACCCTGCTGAGTGGAATTGCGCTGTTCTGTGGCCTTTTCGTATGCGCGGCGGGGCTACAGTTCTTCTTGATAGACGGTGCCGAGCTCACCAACAGCTTCACCTACGGCGGCTCGTTCGCCGCGATGCAGCCTGCCTCGGTGTTCCCCACACCGCTGAAACTGTTGTTCGGGTTCGCGATTCCCGTCGCGTTCACGGCGTACGTGCCGACCATCGCCCTGCTCGGCCTGCCCGGCCCGCCGCTGCTGCCCGCGTGGTCGGCCTGGCTGACCCCGGTCGCCGCGGTCTGGGTGTGGTTGCTGGCGTTGTCGGCATGGCGGATCGGTACCAGGCACTACCAGGGAGGAGGTGGCTAGCGATGCACGAGCGGATCGACGCCGAACCCATCATCGACATCGATGACCTCACCCGGCAATTCACCGTCTACCGCAAGAACGGGAGCCGATGGCGCCGTCATCGCGACACCATCACCGCCGTCGACGCGATGAGCTTCCGCGTCGAACGCGGCTCCGCGGTCGGCTACATCGGCGCCAACGGCGCGGGCAAGTCGACCACCATCAAGATGCTCACCGGCATCCTGGTGCCCACCTCGGGCAGTGTGCGCACCTGCGGGCTGGAACCGGTGCGCCAGCGCAGGGAGCTGGCCTCGCGCATCGGCGTGGTCTTCGGGCAGCGCTCGCAGCTGTGGTGGGATCTGCCGCTGCACGAGTCGTTCTCGATCCTGGCCGCGATCCACCGCCTCGACCCCGACATCGCCGACAAGCGCACCCACGAACTGGTCGAACAGCTCGAGATGGCCGAGACCCTCGACACCCCGGTACGCCAGCTGTCGCTCGGCCAGCGCATGCGCGCGGAAGTGGCCGCCGCGCTGCTGCATTCGCCGGAGCTGGTGATCCTGGACGAGCCGACGATCGGGCTCGACGTGCTGTCCAAACAGCGCTTGCGCGAGTTCCTGCGCGCCGAGCGCATCGAGCGCGGCACCACCCTGCTGCTCACCACCCACGACATGGGCGATATCGAGCGGCTCTGCGACCGGGTGCTGGTGGTCGATCACGGCAAGCTGGTGTACGACGGTTCACTGACCGGGCTGGGCGCCACCGTGGGCGCGCGCCGGGTGCTGGTGGTCGATCTGGCCGCTCCCACACCGGATCTCGATGATCTGCCGTGTGGGGCGCAACTGCTGTCCAGCGAGGCGGGCGGCATGCGCCAGCGGCTGGCCTTCGACGCCGAGCACACCACCGCGGCGGCATTGCTGGCCGCGGTGTCGGACCGGGCGCAGGTGCGCGATCTGTCCATCGAGGAACCGGGTATCGAGGACGTGGTGCGCCGCATCTACGAGTCGGCGCGCTGAGCGGATTCAGCTCGGCGCGTGCGGATTCCCGGAGTACAGGCTCACCTCGCCGCCCTCACCGAGAAAGGCGTTGACCAGCATGATCCGCTGGGCCCGCAATTCGGCTTCCTCCGGGGCGGCGGTGGTGATGGAGATCTGCGGAATGGCCGCCCAGTTCACCACATACCGTTCGGGCGGGCCGTCGTCGTCGGACAGGCGCGCGATCCGGAACACCGAGACCGCGTGGCGCTCCATCAGATCGCGCACGACGTCGGCGATTCGCTGCGGGTCTTCCAGCGCGAACAGGAACCCGAAGGTCAGTTCGGGCGAGGACACATAGGCAGGCACATTGTCCGAGGCTAGTGCATTCGACGGCCGTGCCGGGGTGCTCCGCAACAATGATTGCCGGAAATGCGCCGGGTGGTTACACCGGGGAAGCGTGCCGGTGACCCGGCCGTAATCGTCGATAACGATTGTCGCCGCCTGCCCGATTTGTACTCCGTACTATTGCGTGGCGGCGCCGGATCGCGCTTTCCTGGAGTAGTCCCGATTTTCCCCGGGTCGTCTTCCCTGCCGCAGCGTCGCGGACAATTCGTCGACGCCCGGGCGGGGCTACGCCGGTGCCGGGGAGTGCACCTGTCCCGCGTCCTCCTCGGCCCTGGCGTATCCAGTCCCGATTTCCGCGTATCTCAAGGGCGTGCACCATGCCGAACGAATCCGGCCATCGTGTGGATGCCACGCAACTCCCGTCGCCGACGGCGTTGTTGCGTGCCTTTCGCCACTCCACCGCCCAGGACCATCCGGTACTCGACGCGGCCGCGGGGCTGGCGCACTGCCACGCCCGCAGGCGCGCCACCCTCGACGCGGCCCGCGACGCCGAGGCGGCGGGCACGGTCTTCGCGGCCTGCGGACGGCTGCTCGACGACATCGACGACACCCGCGCGGGCCTGATCTCCCGCATCGACGACTGGGTCACGGGTCATGTGGCGCACCGCGGCGGCGCCTCCCTGCACACCGAGACCCTCGGCGCGGTGATCGACCGGATGGCCGAAAAATGGATCGCCGCCCAGCAGGCGCTGGGCGGCGATCCGGTGGCACGCACGCACGTGCACTGGTGCAGATTGGCCGAGCTGACCGACGGCTACCGGGATCTGATCACCGATGTCACCGAACGGCGCAGGCGGCTGCCGGTGTGGTGATCAGGCCTTGCCCGGCTCGCGCGGAGCGGGCTCGGCCTCGGTGACCACCGGTTCCGGCTCGGTGAGCCAGGCCGCGGAATCCGAGCCGGTCTCGTCCGGGGTGTCGAGATCCTCGGCGGCCTCGCGACGCTGTTCGGCGCGCTCCACCGCGGCGTCGCGGCGAGCTGCCGCGGCCGCCTCGTTCATCTCGATCGCGTCGGTGAGGAATTCACCGATTTCCCGGGCGACCTCGGCGACGGTTCCGGTGATGAGGGCGGCGATATTGCCGACCCGGCGCGCACCGGAGGACGTCAATTCCTGGACGAGGTCTTTGTTGGTCTCGAATTTCCCGATCATCTACACGCCCACTTCGGTTGCCTTCCGATTACGCATAACGATAACACCGGGCTTGGGGGCCCTCTTCACGAAGCGATCGGGCAGCGCGAGCAGGAAGATCTTGGCCCACACCGAGCCGATCTGCTTGGAGAAACGGCCGGTGTTGTAGGGCAGGCCGTACTTCTCGGCCAGCGCCTTCACCTCGGGCGCCATCTCCGGGTACCGGTTGGCCGGGATGTCCGGGAACAGGTGGTGCTCGATCTGGTGCGACAGGTTGCCCGACATGATGTGGAACAGCTTGGAGCCCTTGATGTTCGCCGAACCGAGCATCTGGCGCACGTACCACTCGCCGCGGGTCTCGACCTCGGTCTCCTCCTTGGTGAACGTCTGTACACCAGCCGGGAAGTGGCCGCAGAAGATGATCGAGAAGGTCCACAGGTTGCGCACGATGTTGGCGGCGGCGTTGCCGGCCAGCGTGTGCAGGAACAGCGGGCCGGTCAGCGCCGGGAACACCACGTAGTCCTTGAGCACCTGCTTGCCGGACTTGCGCAGACCGCCCTTGATCAGCGGGATGTTGTCGCGCAGCTTGCGCTTGCCCTGGATGATGTTCTCGACCTCGTGGTCGTGCAGCATCACGCCCCACTCGAACAGCACCATCAGCAGGAAGGCGTAGACCGGGTTGCCCAGGTAGTACGGGTGCCACTTCTGGCCCTCGTCGATGCGCAGGATGCCGTAACCGATGTCGCGGTCCATGTCGTGGACATTGGTGTAGGTGTGGTGCATGAAGTTGTGCGAGTGCTTCCACTGATCGGCCGGGCACACGGTGTCCCAGTCGAATTCGCGGGAGTTGATGCCGCGCTCACGCATCCAGTCGTACTGACCGTGCATGACGTTGTGGCCGATCTCCATGTTGTCGAGGATCTTCGACACACCGAGCGCGGCGACACCGGCCAGCCAGAACGGGGGCAGGAAGCCCAGGTACATCAGGCCGCGGCCGGCGACCTCGAGCCCGCGCTGGGCCTTGATGATCTTGTAGATGTAGTCGCGGTCGCGCTCGCCGAGGTCGGCCTCGATGCGGGCGCGCAGCTCGTCGAGTGCCTTGCCGAGCTCTTCGACCTGGTCGGGGGTCAGGATGACCGGACCGTCTTTGCCTTCGGTGAGGATCGTCATAGCGGTATCTCCCCTTGGTTGGTGAATCGGGCTGTGGTTGTCGTCTAGAGCGCGATGTCGACGTCGCCGACCGCGGTGTTCACGCAGATCTGGATCTGCTTGTCCGGATCGGCGTCGAGCTCGCCGGTGCGCAGGTTGCGGGTGCAGCCGGAGACCTTGGTCGCGGTGCAGGAGAAGCAGATCCCCATGCGGCAGCCGTATTCCGGGGTGAGCCCGGCGGCCTCGGCCTGGTCGAGCAGCGGCGCACCGGAGTTCTCGGTGGTGACGGCGCTGCCGGAGAAGGTCACGGTGCCGGTGGCCTCGGCCGGGTCGGTGGGCACGGTGGTGAGGGTGAACTCCTCGCTGTGCACCCGATCGCCCAGACCCTCGGCCTCGAACAGGGTCCGCACCGCGTTCATCAGCGGCGGCGGCCCGCAGACGAAGGTCTGCGAGTCGGCGAACCAGGGCGCCACCCGCTCGAGCTCGTCGTAGTCGAAGAACCCGCTGCCGGTGGAGGTCTCGCCGTTCACCACGGTGCCCGGCTCGACCGGGAAGCGGTACTCGACGCGGAAGTTGGGCCGCCGGTTGGCGATCGCGGTCAGTTCGGCCTTGTGCGGCACCATCTCCGGCTGACGCGCGTAGTGCAGGAAGGTCACCGGACCGGTGAAACCCTCGGCGTCGAGGGTCCGCAACATCGACAGTACCGGCGTGATCCCCGAGCCGCCGCTGACCAGCAGCACCTTGCCGGGCCGCTGCTCGGGCAGCGCGAAGACGCCGGAGGCGGGCGCCAGGTCGACGATCATGCCCGGCTTCGCGTTGTCGTGCAGGTAGTTCGAGACCAGCCCGCCGGGATGCGCCTTGACCGTGAGCTGCAGGTATCGGTCCCCTCGGCTCTCCGGATCGATCGGCGAATAGCACCGGGTGTGGCGCACGCCGTTGATCGAGACGCCGATCTGCACGTACTGGCCCGCGGTGTGACCGCGCCATTGGCGGGTAGCCCGCAGAGTGAGGGTCACCGAACCCGGGGTGGCGTGCGAGACATGGGTGATCTCGGCACGCAGTTCCCGTGCGGTGAGCCCGGGGCGGACGAGCTCCAGGTACCGGTCCAGCGGGTGCGGCGTCGTCAACGTCTGCACCAGATCGATCAGTCCCACCATTGCTTGAACCCCTTCATGGAAGTCACTCGGCATGCGGTCCACATTTCAGTGCACGCCTGTACACTCACCAGTGTGCCGGATGGACCCATCCCGCTGTCAACCGGCAATAATGTGAGGCGGGCAACATCTAGAGGGATTCGACTATGGTGAACGGATGTATGCTCACCGATGTGACTGAGCAGGCAGGAACCCGTAACGAGCGCAAAGCGCACACCCGGGCCGCCCTTCTCGACGGCACGCTCGCGCTGGCCGCCGACCGCGGCTTCGCGGCGCTGAGCCTGCGCGAGATCGCGCGCTCGGCAGGCATCGTACCCACGGCGTTCTACCGGCACTTCGCCTCGCTCGACGACCTCGGCGCGACCCTGGTCGACGAGGGCGTCACCGCGCTACGACTGGCATTGCGCGAGGTCAGGCGCAAGCCGGACGCGCATCTGGCCGATACCGTGCGCTTCGTGTTCGACCAGGTGCGCACCAAGCGCGCGCTGTTCGGCTTCCTCATCCGCGAGCGCCACGGTGGGCCCGCCCCGCTGCGTCAGGCGATCGCGATGGAGATGCAGCTGATCGTGCGCGAGATCGTCGCCGACCTGTCCCGGCTACGCGCGCTGGACTCCTGGAGCACCACCGAACTCGAGATCGCCGCGGACCTGCTGGTCACCACGGTCACCGACGGCATCGCCGGCTTCGTGGCCTCCACCCCGCGCGAGGAGGCCGCCATCGTCGAGCGCACGGTCATGCAGATGCGGCTGATCGCGCTGGGTATCGCGGGCTGGCAGCCCAAGAACGCCGGGTGAACCACAGGGTGAACATTCGTTCACTGTGAGATCGCCCAGATCTGGTTTATCTCGTCTGCGCGGGCGCCCGGACCGGGAGCAGCACCAGCAGGCCGGCCACCAGCACCACCAGCAGGCCGGCGATCCCGGCCCGGTCGCTGCCGAAGACCCAGACGAACAGGCCGAACAGGGCGGGCGCGAGGAACGAGACCGCCCGCCCGGTGGTGGTGTAGAGCCCGAAGAGCTGGCCTTCGCGTCCCGGCGGGGCCAGCCGGGCCAGGAACGACCGGGCCGAGGCCTGCGCGGGCCCGACGAACACCGTCAGCGCGAGGCCGAAGATCCAGAACATCAGCGTGCCCGAGACCACCAGCAGCACCAGCCCGCAGGCGATCATCCCCACCAGCGAGGCCACGATCACGCGTTTCGGGCCGAGCCGGTCGTCGAAGCGGCCCGCCGCGATGGCGGCCGCCCCGGCCACGACATTGGCCGCGATGCCGAACAGCAGCACGTCGGCGTCGGCGAAGCCGTACACCTGCACCGCCAGCACCGCGCCGAAGGTGAACACCCCGGCCAGGCCATCCCGGAAGACCGCGCTGGCCAGCAGGAACCACACCGTGTGCCGGTCCTGTCCCCACAGTTCCCGCACATCCCGCCACAGCACCCGGTAGGACCCGAGGAACCCGGCCCGCGACGCCCCCGGATCGGCGCCGGTGCGCGGCATCTCCGGCACCGCGAACAGCACCGGCAACGCGAACACGGTGAACCAGACCGCCGCCAGCACGATCACCAGCCGGACATTGAGCCCCTGGTCGGTGGGCATGCCGAGCACGCCACGGGAATCACCGTCACCGGCCAGGAACCCCACGTAGCAGATGAGCAGCAGCACAATGCCGCCGAAATAGCCCATCGCCCAGCCGAATCCGGAGACCCGCCCGACCGTGGCCGGGGTGGACACCTGGCGCATCATGGCGTTGTAGGGCACCCCGGCCAGCTCGAAGGTGGCCGAGGCGAAGGCCAGCAGCGCCAGGCCCAGCCACAGATCGTGGTAGTCGTCGCGCACGAAGAACATCAGCGACATGGCGCCGACGGTGAGCGTGGTGAGCGTGGCCAGCGCGCGTTTGCGGGAGCCGACGGCGTCGAAGTACTGCCCGCAGACCGGCGCGGTCACCGCGACCACGAGCCCGGCGGCGGCCAGTGCCCAGCCCAGCCACGCGCTCGCCGAGACACCACCGGGCAGGTCGTCGCCCACCTTGTCGGTGAGATACACCGAGAACACGAAGGTCAGCGTCACGGCCTGGAACGCCGAGGACCCCCAATCCCACAGTCCCCACGCCAGCACCTGCCCGCGTCCGGCCGCCTCACCGACGGTCTCGGCCGCGCTCACCTCGGTCATGGGCGAAGCGTAATGGCGATCGCGGCGCCCGGCAGGGCACATCAGTGTTTCGGCAGGTCGCCGTCAATATGAACCTGATTGCATAGTACCGCCCGTTCCGGATATCCTCGTCACATGGCACTGGAGCACGCGCTGCTGGTCTCGCTCAGCGAACGGTCCGGCTCGGGATACGAGCTCGCCCATCGATTCGACAAGTCGATCGGCTACTTCTGGAGTGCCTCACATCAGCAGATCTACCGGGTCCTCAAGCGTATGGAGGAGTCCGGCTGGGTGACCGTGGAATCGGTGACCCAGCACGGAAAACCCGACAAGAAGGTGTACTCGGTGGCCGAGGCCGGACGCACCGAGCTGGCCCGCTGGCTCGCCGAACCCACCCAGTCCACCCCCGCGCGCGACGAGCTCGGCGTGAAGATCCGCGGCGCCGCGCACGGCGACATCACGGCGGTGTGCGCCGAGGTCGAGCGTCATCGCGCCGACCACGCCCGCCGCCTCGACGAGTACCGCCTCAGCGAGAAGAAATTCTTCCCGGTGCCGGACCAGCTCTCCGGCACCGCCCTGCACCAGTATCTGGTGCTGCGCGCGGGCATCCGCGCGGAGTCCGGCTACGTCGAATGGTGCGACGAAGTACTGCAGGCCCTGCGACCGCGAAAAGGTGAACCCAGCCCATGAGTTTTCCGCACCTGTTCGAACCCCTCGACCTCGGCCATACCACCCTGCGCAACCGGGTGGTCATGGGTTCCATGCACACCGGTCTGGAAGACCGCGCCTGGGACACCAACAAACTGGCCGCCTACTTCGCCGAACGCGCCCGCGGCGGGGTCGGCCTGATCATCACCGGCGGCTACGCGCCCAACCGGACCGGCTGGCTGCTGCCCTTCGGCGGCAAGCTCACCACCAAGACCGAGGCCTACCGGCACCGCGCCATCACCAAGGCGGTGCACGCCGAGGGCGGCAAGATCGCCATCCAGATCCTGCACGCCGGGCGCTACTCCTACATGCCGACCAGCGTGTCGGCCTCGGCGATCAAGTCCGCGATCAACCCGTTCAAGCCGCGTGCGCTGTCGAGCAAGGGCGTGGAGTCCACCATCGACGACTACGCCCGCTGCGCGTCGCTGGCGAAGCTGGCCGGCTACGACGGCTGCGAGATCATGGGCGGTGAGGGCTATTTCATCAACCAGTTCCTCGCTCCGCGGGTGAACAAGCGCACCGACAAGTGGGGCGGCACCCCGGAGAACCGGCGCAGGCTGCCGGTGGAGATCGCCCGGCGCATCCGCGCGGCGGTCGGGCCCGATTTCATCATCGTGTTCCGCCTGTCGATGGCCGAGCTGGTGGAGAAGGGGCAGACCTTCGAGGAGATCGTCGCGCTGGCCAAGGAACTCGAGGCCGTCGGCGTCGACATCCTCAACACCGATATCGGCTGGCACGAGGCCAGGGTGCCCACCATCGTCACCTCGGTGCCACGCGCGGCGTTCGTGGAGTTCACCGCCAAGATCGCCCGCCAGGTGAACATCCCGGTCTGCGCGTCGAACCGGATCAACATGCCCGAGATCGCCGAGGAGATCCTCACCCGCGGCGACGCGGCGCTGATCTCGCTGGCCAGGCCGCTGCTGGCCGACCCGGAATGGGCCAACAAGGCCGAGGGCGACCGGGCCGACGAGATCAACACCTGCATCGCCTGCAACCAGGCCTGCCTCGACCACGCCTTCGGCAACAAGAAGGTGTCGTGCCTGGTCAACCCGCGCGCGGGCAGCGAGACCACGCTGAACCTGCTGCCCACGCGGCGCGCCAAGCGCTTCGCGGTGGTCGGCGCGGGCCCGGCGGGGCTCTCGGCGGCGGTCAGCCTGGCCGAGCGCGGGCACCGGGTCGACCTGTTCGAGGCCGACGACAAGATCGGCGGACAGTTCGACATCGCCCGCCGCATCCCCGGCAAGGAGGAGTTCGACGAGTCGATCCGCTACTTCAACCGCAAGATCGAGCTCACCGGCGTGGCTCTGCACCTCGACAAGCGGGTCACCGCCGAGGAACTGATCGCGGGCGGCTACGACTCGGTGGTGCTGGCCACCGGCGTGCGGCCACGCATCCCGAACATCCCCGGCATCGACCACCCGATGGTGCTGTCCTACGCCGAGCTGGTGAAGCAGGAGAAGCCGGTCGGCAAGAAGGTCGCGGTGATCGGCGCGGGCGGGATCGGCTACGACGTGAGCGAATACCTCACCGTGGAGGGTCATCCCACGCTCAAGCTCGACGAGTGGAAGGAGGAGTGGGGTGTCGACGCCGACGACGAGAAGGTGCCCGGTCAGCTCAGGCAGCCGCGTCCCGCTCCCGCCGCCCGCGATGTGGTGCTGCTGCAACGCAAGTCGACCCCGTTCGGCAAGGACCTGGGCAAGACGTCGGGCTGGGTGCATCGCGCGGCGATCAAGGCCAAGGGCGTCGAGCAGGTCGGTGGCGTGAACTACGAGCGCATCGACGACGCCGGGCTGCACATCTCCTTCGGTGAGAAGCGCGAGAACCCGCGCGTCATCGAGGTCGACAATGTGATCGTCTGCGCCGGACAGGAATCCGTGCGCGAACTCGAGGAACCGCTGCGCGCCGCGGGCGTCGACCTGCACCTGATCGGCGGCGCCGACGTGGCCGCCGAACTCGACGCCAAGCGCGCCATCGCCCAGGGCACCCGCCTGGCGGCGAGCCTGTAGTCCCCCCGACCCGGCCGTCCGACGCGACGGACGGCCGCCCGCACCGCCCCATCCACCGAACTCGCATCCGGTGGGTGGGGCGGTGTTCTATGTCAGGTCGCGCAGCGCGTCGGCGAGCTCGCGCCCGTCGGGGCCGGCGTACCAGCGCAGATGCCCGAGCAGCCAGTCGTGGTAGGCGATCTCGGCCGCGCGGTGATCGTGGGCGACGGTGCGGAAGTAGTCGATCTCGGAGAGTTCGTAGCCGAGGTGGATCAGCGGCAGCAGGTCCGGCAGCAGCGCCCGCTCGGCGGCCGACAGTGGCCGCTCGGACCGGTATCCCGTCAGCAGCGCGGCGATCTGGTCGTAGCGCACCGACGCCGCTCCCCCGTCGCGCAGGGCGACCCAGTCGACGGCCGTGCGCTCGATCGCGGTGGCGAGATCGAAGACCGCCGTGGTGCGATCGGCCAGCCCGAAGTCGATGACGGCGGTGACCTCGTGGTCGTGCCAGAGCAGGTTGGTCGGATGCCAGTCACCGTGCGTCCACAGGGGTGCGACGCCCCCGAGATCGGCCCGGAAGTCGACGATCTCGTTCCGCCAGTCGCGCTCGGCGAGGAAACGAGCCACCGCCGGACGACGCGCGAGATGCCACTCGAACGCCGCGCGCACCCCGGCGTGCATGGTCGCCACCAGCGGCCGGGCCGGTCGCGTGGGCGCCTCGAAACCCGCCGCGGCCCGGTGCAACCTGCCCAGCATCGCCCCGGCGCCCGCGGCATCGGCGCGATCCCGGTACGGCGACCAGGAGAAGTCGGCCCGATACCGGTCCGCACCGACCCCCACCTGCTGCACCTCGTAGACGAACCACCCGGAGTCGCGCGGCGAGCTGGAGCCCGGCGGGCCTGCGGGCAGCGGCCGTCGGTCGCGGGTACCGGCCTCCCCCGCCGTGGCACGGGCCTCGGGCACCGGAATCCCCCGGTCGCGCAGATGTGCGGTGAATCGGTGCTCCTCGCCGAGGGCGGCCAGGTCGCGCAGCTGCCGCGGCAGACGCTTCACCACCAGGTCGGTCCCGTCCACGCACCGCACACCGACCGTCGAGGACAGGGGGCGTGGGCTGCGCCAGCGGATCTCCCGCGGCCGCGCGTCGGGCCAGGTGGCAGCGACGACCCGGGCGACCTCGTCCTCGCCCAATGGCGGTCCGAGCGGCGCCGCGAGCGGATCGTCACCCATCCCGAACACCTGGTCCTCGCTCATCGCAGCCATGCTAGGTCCGCCGGGCCTCCCGAGGTGCCCGCCGCCGCCGATCCCCTAAGCTCCCGGTGTGAGCTTGCCCTCCCCCACTGCAGACAATCGTGCCGTCGTCACCGGCGCCTCCTCCGGCATCGGCACCGCGCTGGCCGCCGAGCTGGCCGGGCGCGGCTACTCGCTGATCCTGGTCGCGCGACGCGGCGAGGTGCTGACCGAACTCGCCCAGCGGCTGACGCTGGCACACGGCATCACCGCCGAGGTGCGCGCGGTGGACCTGGCCGACCGCACGCAGCGCGCCGGCCTGGTCGACGAGCTCGCCGTGCGCGATATCGCGATCCTGTGCAACAACGCGGGCATCGCGACCTTCGGCCCGGTCGCCGAACTGGACTTCGCCTACGAGCGCGCGCAGATGGAACTCAACGCCACCGCCGTGCACGATCTCACCCTGGCCGTGCTGCCCGGCATGATCGAGCGCAAGGCCGGCGGCATCCTGATCAGCGGCTCGGCCGCGGGCAACATGCCCATCCCGAACAACGCCACCTATGCGGCCTCCAAGGCCTTCGCCAACACCTTCTCCGAGTCGCTGCGCGGCGAGCTCAAGGGCAGCGGCGTCAATGTCACCCTGCTGGCGCCCGGCCCGGTGCGCACCGAGATCCCCGCACCCGAGGACGAGTCGATCGTCGACAAGATGGTCCCCGATTTCCTCTGGGTCTCCTCCGAGTACACCGCCAAGGTGTCCATCGACGCGCTGGCGCGCAACAAGATGCGCATCGTGCCCGGCCTGATCAGCAAGGGCATGAGCGTGGCGGGCAACTACGGCCCGCGCTCGTTCACCGCCCCGATCGCGGGCGCCTTCTACAAGAAGCTGGGCGGCTGATCAGCGCCGTCGCCGCGTCCCGAACAGGCTGCGGCTGATCTCGCGCCCCGCCGCGCTGGCCGCCGACCGCAGGAAGCTCTTGACCGCCGGGTTGTTCATGATCCGGTCGGCGGCCGAGTCGTCCGGCTCGGCGCGGCCGGGCGCGGGCGTGGCCTCCGGGGCCGGGTCGGCGGCGGCCACGCTGGCCAGCAGCATCTCGTAGGCCGACTCCCGGTCGACGGTCTGCCCGTACCTGCCCTGCAGGGCGCTGGCCAGTGCCTTGGCCTTGATGGCGTCCTCGCCGATGGTGTCCATCAGCGAGCGCGGGGGCGCGATCTTGGTCCACGCCACCGGTGTCGGCGCGCCCTTCTCCGAGAGCACCGTGACGATCGCCTCACCGGTGCCCAGCGAGGTCAGCGCCGATTCCAGGTCGTACACCGCCGATTTCGGATAGGTGCGCACGGTCTTGGCCAGTGCCTTCTGATCGTCGGGGGTGAAGGCGCGCAGCGCGTGCTGCACGCGCGCGCCGAGCTGCGACAGCACCGGATTCGGGATGTCGGTGGGCAGCTGGGTGCAGAAGAACACCCCGACGCCCTTGGACCGGATGAGTTTCACCGTCTGCTCGACCTGCTGCAGGAACGCCTTGGACGCCTCGGCGAAGAGCAGATGCGCCTCGTCGAAGATGAACACCAGCTTGGGCTGGTCCAGATCGCCCTCTTCGGGCAGCACCTGGAACAGATCGGCCAGCACCCACATCAGGAACGTCGAGAACAGCACCGGCCGCGCGGCCTGCTGACCCAGCTCGAACAGCGTGATCACGCCCTGCCCGCCCGCGGTGCGCAGCAGATCGGCCGGATCGAGTTCGGGTTCACCGAAGAACGTGTCGCCGCCCTCGGCCTCCAGATTCACCAGCGCGCGCAGGATCACCCCGGCCGTCTGCGCCGACACCCCGCCGATGCCCTCGAGGTCGGCCTTGCCCTCCGCGCTGGTCAGATGGGTGATCACCGCGCGCAGGTCCTTGAGATCGAGCAGGGCCAGGCCGCGCTGATCGGCCCAGTGGAAGATCAGCCCCAGCGTCGATTCCTGGGTGTTGTTGAGGCCGAGCACCTTGCTGAGCAGGATCGGGCCGAAGGAACTGATCGTCGCGCGGATCGGCACCCCGATCCCGCCGGTGCCGAGCGAGACGAACTCGGTGGGGAACGAACTCGGCGCCCAGCCGGTGGCGCCGGTCTCGGCGGCGCGGGCCCGGATCTTGTCGTTGTCGGCGCCCGGTTCGCTGAGCCCCGACAGATCGCCCTTGATATCGGCCATCACCACCGGAACCCCGGCGCGGGACAGCTGTTCGGCGATGCCCTGCAGGGTCTTGGTCTTGCCGGTTCCGGTCGCGCCGGCGACCAGCCCGTGCCGGTTCATCATGCGCAGCGGAATACGCACGCGCGCAGCCGGATCGGCGACCCCGTCGACCATCACCGTGCCGAGTTCCAGCGCGACACCGTCGAGGGCATACCCCGCCGCGATCTCCGCCGCGGCCCCCGATCGCGCGGGCGCGGTGGACGTTTCGGTACTCGCGGCGGCCTCCCGCTCGGCGGCCTCGGCGGCCTGCGCCGCCTCCGCGGCCACCCGGGCCGCCTCCTCGGCCGCCTTGCGAGCCGCCGCTGCCTTCTCCTGAGGGGTGGTCATTCGCGCGTCCTCCGTCTGGTCACCGAGCCGTACGCAAGTCCAGGGCAAACTGTATCCCCGCCGGTCACCTCGATGCCGGTCATCCGGGGATGTCGCGGGCAACCGCGCCGCCTCGCCCACGCGACGCACCTAGCGATCCGGGCGGGGACCGCACCGTTAGGGTGACTCAGGTGTCCGACAAACTCTTGGTCTGGATGGATTGCGAGATGACGGGGCTCCGTCTCGACAGCGACAAGCTGATCGAGATCGCCGCGCTCGTGACCGACAGCGACCTGAACATCCTCGGTGACGGTGTCGACATCGTCATCCACGCCGACGACGCCGCCCTGGCCTGCATGCCCCCGGTCGTCGCCGAGATGCACGCCAAGTCCGGTCTCACCGAGGAGGTCCGCGCCTCCACCGTGACCCTCGAGCAGGCCCAGGCCGAGGTCCTCGACTACATCCGCCAGTACGCGCCCGCCGCGCGCACGGTGCCGCTGTGCGGCAACTCCATCGCCACCGACCGCGGGTTCATCGCCCGCGACATGCCGGAACTGGACGCGCACCTGCACTACCGGATGGTCGATGTGAGCTCGATCAAGGAGCTGTGCCGCCGCTGGTACCCGCGCATCTACTTCGGTCAGCCGGACAAGGGCCTGGCCCACCGCGCGCTGGCCGACATCAAGGAGTCCATCCGCGAGCTCGAGTACTACCGCCGCACCGCGTTCGTCCCGCTGCCCGGGCCGTCGACCACCGAGATCACCGCCGCCGCGGCGGCCGCCACCGAGGCCGTGGATGTCACCGGATCGAGCCCCCGACCAGCGGATTAGGGCATACGCCCCCTGGCACGCTACTATTTACCGCGCCGGTGAATAACCGGTGATGGTGACTGTAGTTCAGTTGGTAGAGCACCAGGTTGTGATCCTGGCTGTCGCGGGTTCGAGTCCCGTCAGTCACCCGAGCGAGAAAGCCCGGTCCCCACGGACCGGGCTTTCTCCGTCTCAGCGCCCGGTCCCGCGCCGCGCACGATGCCTGCGCACCGCCGACCGATTCGCGCACGCCGGACTACAGAAGCGTTGCGTGCCGTTGCGGGAGTTGTCGGCGAAAACCCGTTCGCAGCCCTCGGCCGCGCAGCCACCGAGGCGATCCATGCCGAGCCCGGTCAGATGCAGTGCGGTGCCCACGGTGATGAGCGCGGCGATCTGACGGTCGGTGGCCACCCCGGGGTCACGGAAGTGCAGATGCCAGCCGTCCCCGGCGTGGTCGGTCAGCCGCGGTGCCGCGGCGTACTCGCCCAGCAGCACATTGAGCAGGGCGGCGCGTTCCCCCCGCTCCGCGGCCACCACCACCTGCCGCCAGCGGGCCAGGAACTCCGTCACCGAGGCGCGATCGGCCTCGGTGGGCGCACACGACAGCACCAGCCCCGCGGCGGCACAGCGCTCCCCCAGCTCCGCCGCGCTCGCGCACGGCTCGTTGAGCAGCTCGATGCCGAGCAGCACCGGCTCCCGGCCGTAATGGTTGTAATGCACAATGCCATTACAACAGACTCGAAGCATGAGCACCCACCACGCACACACCTGGCGGATCGAGTCCTGGCACCGCACCAGCGACGGTCTGGTCACCTATCAGCGCTGCCGGTGCGGAGTACGTCGCATCGCCGTCGGCGAGACGGCCGGGATCACCGCCGAACTGCATGGCGAGGATCACCGCGCCACCGCCTGAGCGATCACATGACGGATTCATGACGAACCTCACGTCCGGCCCGCTACACTCTGGACCGCCGCCCAGGTGTGTGGCATCTCTCGTCAGCGTTCGACCGGAAAGACCACTTGATGAAGCGTTCCACCGTCGTCGTGGCCCTCGCGGCCGCCACCGTGCTCGGTCCCGTCGCGGGCACCGCGGCGGCGTCCCCCGGCCTGCCCCTCACCGAGTTCACCGCCGAGGTCCCCGGCGCCCCCGTCGGCGCGGGCCTGCCCAGCGAGCTGCCCGAATCCGGCTCGGCGCAGAGCGGATCGACGACCGGCCTGGAGACCACCGGCTCCTCGGGCACCGGCTCGGCCGGGCTGCCCAACCTGGACCGCCTGCTGTTCGGCGGCCGCATCCTGTGCGGCGCCCTCGGCAGCGCGCTGGCCGTGGCGGGCGAGGCCATGATGGACTGCGCCGACCTGCCGACCCCGGCCTGAACCACCCCGATCACGACGAAGGGCCACCGGAGATCTCCGGTGGCCCTTCGTTTTTCGCTGACCGCGGCTCAGGCGACGTCGGCGTTGCCCGCCTTCCACTCCGGCCACGGGATGTTCCAGTCACCGAGTCCGTCGACACCGGACAGGGTGCCGCCGACGGTGTTCTTGACGATGGTGATGTCACCGCGCTTGGCGTTCTCGTAGACCCAGCGCGCGTTGGCCGGGCTCAGGTTCAGGCAGCCGTGGCTGGCGTTGGAGTAGCCCTGCTGCCCCACCGACCAGGGCGCCGAGTGGAAGAAGATGCCGCTGTAGGAGATCCGGGTGGCGAAGTCGACCGGGGTGCGGTAGCCGGCCGCCGAGTCCACCGCGACACCGTAGGTCGAGGAGTCCATGATGATGTGCTCGAACTTGTCGCCGACGATGTAGACGCCGTTGTCGGTGGGCGTGCTGTCCTTGCCCATCGAGGTCGGCATGGTCATCACGACCTGGCCGTTGCGTTCGACCACCACCTGCTTGGTGTTGTCGTCGGCGGTGAAGATCTGCGCGTCACCGACGGTGAAGAACGAGGTGATGTTGTCCTGGCCGTACAGACCCTTGCCCAGGTCCTTGCCGTAGACGTTCACCTCGATGGACACCTTGGTACCCGGTGCCCAGAAGTTCTCCGGCCGCCAGCGCACCTCGCGGTTGTTCACCCAGTAGAAGGCGCCCTCGACGGCGGGTTCGGTGGTGATCTTGATGGCGTCCTGCGCGGCGCGACGGTCGGGGATGTTCTCGTCGAACTGGATCGCCACCGGCTGGCCGATGCCCACGACCTCACCCTCACCGGGCAGCAGGTACGGCTTGGTCTGGTTGTCCGGGGAGCTGGTGGTGAACGAGAGCCGGGTGGAGTTGGCCCCGCCCAGGCCGATCGCCGACGCGGTCAGCGTGTAGGTCTTGCCGTAGCCGAGGACCTCGGTGGTCTCCCAGGAGCGGCCGTCGGCGGCGAGCTTGCCCGCGACCGCGCTGCCCTGCGGGTTGGTCAGCTTCACGTCGGTGAAGGTGCCGTCCTCGACCTGGAAGCCCAGCGGCATCCCCGGCGAGACACCCACCTGACCGTCCTTGATCGCCGAGACCAGCTTCGGCTTGATCAGCTCGGTGATGGGGTTGCGATCGATCGCCGCCTCCACCCCCGTGCCCTCCGCCGACGAGCAGGCCGAGACGCCCAGTGCGAGCACCGCGACGAGCACGACCGGAACGAACGTCCGTAGCGACCGAGGTCGCCCCCGCTTCTTACCCATGTCAACCCCGTTTCCGTACCGGCGCAATAACCAGTGCGCCGCAGATCCCACCGACTGAATCGTTCATGCCAACCGCGCCGGCGGGGCGTTCGAGATCGTCGTCCCGTCATTCTGCCAGCCCGCCCGGCCCGCACCAACGGGAAAGCCCCCGCGACACGACCAGTTCACAATCGTTAGATACGTCCGGGGGCCGCCGCCGTTAACAACGCGAACAGCATTGCGTTCCCGCTGGTCAGAGCCCGATTTCACGTTTCGCCCCCGAGCCTGTTAATGTTTGTTCCGCACCGGAGAGCGGGGCCGGACAGAGAGTCCAGGAGCCGCGATCCACAGCAAACCAAGCGCCATTAGCTCAATTGGCAGAGCAGCTGACTCTTAATCAGCGGGTTCGGGGTTCGAGTCCCTGATGGCGCACAACAGACCGCATCCCGGCAGTTATCACAACTGCCGGGATGCGGTCTTTCTGCGTCCGGTGCCGTCGTCGGGCAACGGTCACGGTCTCGTTATCGAACGGCCATGGACTTCGGCACTGATGTCACTCGGACACCGATTCGGACAGCTTCGAGCTGCGCAAACGCCCGCGAAACCCGATTCGGGCAATCTTTTTCTGTGACGCCCGCCACTGCGGTAACGGGAGCAAACCCCCTGCATACATAACGATTCCGCAACCCCCGCGGGAACCGACCAAGATCGGCATCGTTTGCCGTTCAGGTCTCGTTCACCTTGCGTTCACTTACCGTGACCATTCTGCAATCAGGTCACAAACGGACCTGCGGTTTGGTTAGAGCGGGAGTACCCAACTTCCGGAAGTTCCAAACAGCGCGTGGTCTCCCCGCAGCCAGCTGTGGAGCACCGTGCGACGCGATGGACAGCCCTCGAGCGTCCCACTCCCTGACAGCGTCGCACCTTCCCCATACAGACAGAAACAACACATCGCCTGACCGGCGTGCGCCGCTGCGTGCGCTGCCGCGATCCACCGTACTCCACACCGGGCCGGTGCTCGCCAGACAGAGATGAAGGAACAGAACAGCAATGCTCAACAAAGACAAGCTCAGCACCGTTATCGGCCGTCGTTCGCGTCGTGAGGCGTTCACCGTGGCGGTCGCCGCGGTCGGCCTGGTCGCCGTGGCCGCGTCCTCCGCCGTCTCCTTCGCCGACGACAGCGTTCCCGAGCGTGCTGCGATGGTCGTCGAGCAGGCGGAGAACATCCCCGCCGCCGCGGCCCCGGCCGTGCAGGCCGCCCCCGCCCCGGCTCCCGAGGCCGCTCCGGCGCCCGCCCCCGAGGCCGCTCCGGCCCCGATGCCGGAACCGGCGCCCAAGACCTACGAGAACAACCTCGACGGCTGGATCCGTGAGGCCCTCGACATCATGGCCGCCAAGGGCATCCCCGGCAGCTACGAGGGCATCCACCGCAACATCATGCGCGAGTCGACGGGTAACCCCCAGGCGATCAACCTGTGGGACATCAACGCGATCAACGGCATCCCCTCCAAGGGCCTGCTCCAGGTGATCGACCCCACCTTCGCCGCGTACCACGTCGAGGGCACCCCGTTCGATGTCTGGAACCCGGTCTCCAACATCGTCGCGGCCTGCAACTACGCGGCCTCGCGCTACGGCTCGATGGACAACGTCAACAGCGCGTACTGACAGCTGCTGACGCACACAACGCCCGTGCCCCGGTCATCGTCGACCGGGGCACGGGCGTTCGTCGTAGAATCGCCGACGTGCCAGACAGCGCCGATCAGGCACCCGATCACGCGCATTCCGACGCGGCCAACGCCGGCCGCGTCGCCAAGGCCCGCCGACTGGCCGCCTATCTGTGGTCGCGCGATATCCGCAGCGCCGAACTGACAACCCTCGACGCCGCCACCCTGCGCAAGCTCGCCCGCGCCGCGCAGACCAACCCGCCGAGCACCGGCGAGACCTGGCGGGTGGTCGCCGACCTGCTCGACCAGAAGGACGCCTGGGCCGCCCGCAACCCCGGCCACCCGGCGGCGGTGCGCGCGCACGCCGACGAGAAGCTGCTGTGGGTCAAACCGCCCATGCGGCCCTGGTCGGCCGGGGACTAGGCC
The DNA here is from genome assembly GCF_053602435.1 of Nocardia sp. NPDC004415. Classification (NCBI taxonomy): domain Bacteria; kingdom Bacillati; phylum Actinomycetota; class Actinomycetes; order Mycobacteriales; family Nocardiaceae; genus Nocardia; species Nocardia sp. NPDC004415. Next base: position 76,039 of record NZ_JBSGDP010000013.1, on the reverse strand, counting down.
AGGAAGTCGATCAGGACGCGGTTCACCTCGTCCGGGCGCTCGAGGTAGCCGTAGTGCCCGCACCGCTCGATCTCGGTGTAGGTGGCCCCCGGGATGACCTCGGCGACCTCGCGACCGAAGCGCGGCGGCACCATCTGATCGTCGGCGAACCCGACCACCAGGCTCGGCACGGTGATCGCACGGTAGGCCGCGCGACGGTCCTGCGAGCGGTCCATACCCGCCTGCGCGCGGGTGCCCGCGGTGGCCTTGCCCGCGGTGAACTCGAAGATGTCGAGCCACTCCTGGGCCTTGGCCGGGTCGGCCAGGGTGTGCGGGGACAGGTTCAGCATGGCCTTGACCGCGGCCGCGTACTCCGGCGGCAGCTGGATGCCCTTGTCGTAGAGCGCCTGCTCGCCCCGGCTCAGCGTGCTGGTCACCGGATGCGGGCGGGCGGTGGCGGCGAAGAGCACCGCCTTGCCCAGCAGCTCGGGCCGCGCCAGCGCGAGTTCGGCGACCACGCGCGAGCCCATCGAGGTGCCCACGACGTGCGCGGGCGCGCCGAGGTGCTCGATGAGCGCGGCGGTGTCGCCGACGAGATCGGCCATGGTGATGCCCGACGCCGATTCGGTGGACGGCGCGATCCCGCGGTTGTCCATGGTCGCCACCCGGAATCCGGCCGCGACCAGGGCGGGGACCTGGTAACTGCGCCAGACGCGACCGGGGCTGCCGCTGCCCATCACGAGCAGGACCAGCGGGCCCGACCCGGTGACGTCGTAGTTGAGCTGGATGCCGTTGAGCGAGGCGATGGGCATATCTCTCCTGTTAGCCTGTTTGCTAAAGTTAGAAAACACCTTACCTCCGACGGCAGGACGGGACTCAGCACGGTGCCAGGACTGAGCAGGCCGCTCTATCAGATGAAGGCCGACTTCTTCAAAACCCTCGGCCATCCGGTGCGGATCCGGGTGCTGGAGCTGCTCAGCGAGCGCGAGCACGCCGTCTCGGAGATGCTGCCCGAAGTCGGCGTCGAGGCGGCGAACCTGTCTCAACAGCTGGCGATCCTGCGCCGCGCGGGGCTGGTGACCGCCCGCCGCGAGGGCCTGTCGGTGACCTACGAGCTCACCTCGCCCCGGGTCAAAGAGCTGCTGACCGTGGCTCGCGCCATCCTCACCGGTGTCGTCGCCGGTCAGGCCGAACTACTCGACAATCCCCCCGAGACCACCGTCGCCTGATCCGGCATCCACCGAACCGGATCGACCCGTTCCCACTGATTGCGTATTTTCTAAACTAGACACCTAGCAAGGTGAGAAGGGGAACAATCGTGACCGCGAGCTCCGTGCCTGCGACGGTCCCCACCGCGCATCCGGCCGTCCTGCGCTGGGTCGACGAGATCGCCGCGCTGACCACGCCCGACCGTGTGGTCTGGTGCGACGGGTCCCCCGCCGAGTGGGATCGCCTGACCACCGAACTCGTCGACAAGGGCACCTTCGTGCGCCTCGACGCCAAGCCCGACTCCTTCTGGTGCGTGTCCGATCCCGAGGACGTCGCCCGCGTCGAGGACCGCACCTTCATCTGCTCCGAAGACCCCGCCGACGCGGGCCCCACGAACAACTGGGTCGACCCCGTCGACATGCGCACCGTGCTCACCGAGCACTACCGCGGCGCCATGACCGGCCGCACCATGTACGTGATCGCGTTCTGCATGGGCCCGCTCGACGCCGCCGAACCGAAGTTCGGCGTGCAGATCACCGACTCGGCGTACGTGGCCGTCTCGATGCGGATCATGACCCGCTCGGGCACGCCGGTCTGGGAAAAGCTCGGCGGCGACACCGAATTCGTGCGGTGCCTGCACTCGGTCGGCGCTCCGCTGGCCGCGGGGCAGGCCGATGTGCCGTGGCCGTGCGACCACACCAAATACATCGCGCACTTCCCCGAATCGCGCACCATCTGGAGCTACGGGTCCGGCTACGGCGGCAACGCGCTGCTGGGCAAGAAGTGCTTCGCGCTGCGCATCGCCTCGGTTCTCGGCCGCGACGAGGGCTGGCTGGCCGAGCACATGCTCATCCTGAAACTGACCTCGCCACAGGGCAGGACGCACTATGTGGCGGCGGCGTTCCCGTCCTCGTGCGGCAAGACCAACCTGGCCATGCTGGAACCGGCGCTGCCCGGCTGGCGGGCCGAGACCATCGGTGACGACATCGCCTGGCTGCGTTTCGGCGCCGACGGCAGGCTCTACGCGGTGAACCCGGAGGCCGGTTTCTTCGGCGTCGCGCCGGGCACCGGCGAGCGCACCAACCCCAACGCGATCGCCACCATCGACCGCGGCAATTCGATCTTCACCAACACCGCGCTCACCGACCAGGGCGACGTCTGGTGGGAGGGCCTGACGAAGCAGCCGCCCGCACATCTCACCGACTGGCGCGGCAAAGACTGGACCCCCGCATCGGAAACACCTGCGGCGCATCCGAATTCGCGCTACTGCACCCCGATCGAGCAGTGCCCCTCGGTGGCGCCGGAGTGGAACGACCCGACCGGCGTGCCGATCTCGGCGATCTTCTTCGGCGGTCGCCGGGCGAGCACGGTGCCGCTGGTCGCCGAGACCTTCGACTGGGCACACGGGGTGTTCACGGCCTCGGTGCTGTCCTCGGAGACCACCGCCGCGGCGGCGGGCGCGGTCGGGGTGGTGCGCCGCGACCCGATGGCCATGCTGCCGTTCCTCGGCTATCACGTCGGCGACTACTTCGCGCACTGGCTGCAGCTGGGCGCGACCGCCGATCCGGCGAAGCTGCCGAAGATCTTCCAGGTCAACTGGTTCCGGCGCGATGCCGAGGGCACCTTCCTGTGGCCCGGCTTCGGTGACAACGTCCGCGTGCTGAAATGGGCGCTCGAACGCCTCGACGGCGGCGCCGAGGCGCGGTGGACACCGATCGGCTACGTTCCCACCGCCGACGCACTGGACCTGTCCGGGCTGAGCGAGACCGATCGTGCCCTGGTCGAGCGGGCCCTGGCCGTGGACACCGAGGAGTGGGTCGCCGAGACCCGCTCCATCGACGAATGGTTCGCCGGTATCGGCGGCAACCGGCTACCCGACCAGCTGCGCGAGCAGCTCGCCGCGCTGAAGTCGCGTCTGCTCGGCAACCGCTGACCATGCGGGCCCTGCTGCCGACCTGGTCGGCATGGCAGCCCGCCTTCCGGGCACCGGGTCCGGATCTGTTGTCGGGGCTGATCGTGGCACTGGTGGCCTTGCCGCTGGCGCTGGGATTCGGCATCAGTTCCGGGCTCGGCGCCGCCGCCGGGCTGGCGACGGCGATCGTGGCCGGTGCGCTTGCCGCGGTCTTCGGTGGCTCGCGCTTCCAGGTCTCCGGACCGACCGGCGCGATGACCGTGGTGCTGGTGCCGATCGTGGCCGAGCACGGCGCGTCCGGCGTGCTGACCGTGGGGTTGATGGCCGGAGTGCTGCTGGTCGGGCTGGCCTTCGCCGGGGTCGGCCGGGCGGTGCGGTTCATGCCAGCCCCGGTGATCGAGGGGTTCACCGCGGGGATCGCGGTGGTGATCGCGTTGCAGCAGTTCCCCGGCGCGCTGGGAGTGTCCGGGGCCGAGGGCGAGAAGGTCTGGCAGTCGGCCTTCGACGCGGTACGCCGCTTCCTCGCCGACCCGCACGCCACCGCGCCGGTGACCGCGCTCGCGGTGGCCGTGGTGATCCTGGTCGGCGGCCGATACCTGCCGAAGCTGCCGTTCGCCCTGGTCACGGTGGTCCTCGCGACGGTGTGCGCGGGCGTGTTCCACCTGGATCTCGCCCGGATCGGCGCGATCCCGGCCGGGTTGCCCGCGCCCTCACTGGAATTCCTGCGCCTCGACGAACTGACCGCGCTGCTGCTGCCCGCGCTCGCCGTCGCCGCGCTGGCCGCGCTGGAGTCGCTGCTCTCGGCGACCGCCGCCGACGCCATGGCGGTGGGCACCCGTCACGATCCCGATCGCGAATTGTTCGGGCAGGGCCTGGCCAATATCGCGGCGCCGCTGTTCGGTGGCGTGCCCGCGACCGGTGCCATCGCCCGGACCGCGGTGAATGTGCGCTCCGGTGCGCGCACGCCGCTGGCGGCACTCACCCACGCGGCGATCCTGGCCGGGATCGTCTACGGCGCGGCGGGCCTGGTGGCCGACATCCCGATCGCGGCACTGGCCGGTGTCCTGCTCGCAACCGCCGTGCGCATGGTGGAGGCCGCGTCCCTGGCGGCCATCGCGCGGGCCTCGCGCGGGGACGCGGTGGTCATGGCGATCACCTTCGTGGTCACCGTGGGCTTCGACCTGGTCACCGCCGTGGTGATCGGGATCGGGTTCGCGCTGGTTCTCGCGGTGCGCGCGGTCGCGAAAGAGGCCCGGCTGCACCAGGTCCCGCTCGACGAGTCCGATCATCTCGGCGAGGAACACGCGCTGCTGCGCGACCACATCGTCGCCTACCGCATCGACGGCCCGCTGTTCTTCGCCGCCGCCCACCGCTTCCTGCTGGAGCTGGCCGAGGTCACCGACGTGCGGGTGGTGATCCTGCGGATGTCGCGCATCACCGCGCTGGACACCACCGGCGCCCTGGTCCTCACCGACGCCGTCCGCAAACTCGAACACCGCCACATCACGGTCCTGTTCTCCGGCCTGCGCCCGGACCACCACCGCCGCCTGACCGCGATGGGCGCGCTGCCCTCGGGCGGCGAGGACAGCGTCTTCCCCGACACCGGCGCCGCGATCGCCTACGCGCGTCAGCTCATCCCCGCGAGCCGCAAGCACCATTGAGCCGTATCGCAGTGTCTCCCAGCACCGTCGGCCTGGCGGCACCAGCCGACCTTCGCGGCTCTCATTCCGCCGGGCTTGCGGGGCACCACAGGCGACGAGCTCCGCAGCCCCGGAGTGGGCTACACAGCCCCTGGGCGGGCCTGGCGGCGAGCGCCGGATCCTCGGCCGAGGGTGATCAGCACTGCGTGAGACAGGTCGCCCCCGGTCGTTCAGCTCGCGGCGGCGAAGTAGGCGGTGCGGACCTCGATGTTCGCCGGGGGCGGGAAGTCGGGGTTGCCCGAGCCGAGGGGGCCGACCGCTACTTTCCAGGTGGGCGAGGAGGTGTCGATGGCGGTGTCGGCGTTCGACGGTTGCAGGACGACATCGTGACCGCCGGAGCAGGAGTAGGCGCCGACCAGTCCGTCGGAGCGGCCGCCCCAGGCGCCGCCGACGCGGATGCGGCACTGGCGGCCGTCGGCGAGTTCGAGTGCCCAGGGTTCGGGGGATTCGGTGCGGCCTATCGGGGACAGTGGCGGGTCGACCGTGTACTTGCGCAGCGTGCGCTCCCAGGGGTCCGAACCGCAGAGCAGGGCGGCCTTGTCCGGGGTCGGCCAGCAGACATCGGCCGACGCCGCGGACGGGCCGCAGTGGTAGATACCCGCGGTGGTCGCCGACCGGCTGGGGACGGCATCGACGCAGCTCAGAGAGCTCACCGGATCGGGACTGGACAGCGTGAAGCCGTCGCGCGGCTGACCGGCGGCATCGACGGCGACCAGCGTGACGACCACTGTGGCGGGCCCCGGGGCCGGCGTGCCGCCACCGGTCGGCCCCGTCGCGGGGGCGGGCGTGCCGCCGCCGGTCGGTGCGGGTGCAGCAGGGGTACCGCCACCGGTGACCGCCGGGGCCGGAGTACCCCCACCGGTCGGCGCCGTGATGTCCGGGGCGGGTGTGCCGCCACCGGTCGGCCCCGCAGCCGGTGACGTGCTCGGCAGGAAGGTCGACCCCGGATAGTCCAGCGGTTTCGATTCCGCGCACCCGGTCAGCACCAGGGCACACGCCGCGCCGATCAAGACCTGTGTTCCGCCGATCCGCATGGCCGCCCCTTCGTCCGAACGCTCGAACCCCGACCTCTGTGCATCGCCGGCGCGCCCGGACTCGTTAACCCGGCGAACAGGTCCGGTCCGCCGCGGCGATCACCTTCGCCGACAACGAGCGCAGCGCGGCGCCTTCCTGCTCGGTCAGCTTGTCCACGAACAGGTCCCGCACCAGCTCCACGTGCTCGGGCGCGGCCCGGCGCAGCACCTCCCGGCCGTGTTCGGTCAGCGAGACGACCACGCCGCGCGCGTCGTCGGCGGCGGGCACCCGGTCGACCAGCCCGCGCGCGGCCATCCTGGCCAGCTGCTTGGACAGCCGGGACTTGTCCCAGCGCACCTCGGCCACCAGTTCCTTGGCGCGCAGGCAGCCGTTCGGCGCGGCCGACAGCGCCACCATGAGTTCGTAATCGGCCATCGACAGGCCGTGTTCGCTCAGTCCCGCGCTGAGCGCCCCGTCCAGGCGCTGGCGCATCTTGATGAACGCCTGCCAGGTCTGTTGCTCCGCCTCGGAGAGCCATCTCGTCACGGGAATTATCCTAGAGTGCGTAAGGTTGACATGGAAACCAAGCTACGTGGATTCACTTCAGGAGGCGTTCCCCATGCCAGCTGTCACCGTCGACGACATCATGGTGCTGCCCCGGCTCCCCCGCCCGGACGTCACCGAGACCCAGCGGCCCGTGCGCCGCATCACCAGCGCGCACCGCCAGCAGGAAGGCGCGGGCTTCGAGGTCACCCGCCCGTTCCCGAGTGTGGATCTGCGCTCGGCCGACCCGTTCATCCTGCTCGACCAGATGGGCCCGGTCGCCTACGAGCCCTACGAGGCCAAGGGCGCGCCCTGGCATCCGCACCGCGGCTTCGAGACGGTGACCTACATGCTCGACGGCATCATGGTCCACCACGACTCGCAGGGCGGCGGTGGCGTCATCGGCGAGGGCGACACCCAGTGGATGACCGCCGGTTCCGGCATGCTGCACGACGAACTGCCCGACGAGAAACTCGTCATCTCCGGCGGCACCTTCCACGGCATCCAGCTGTGGGTGAACCTGCCCCGCGCCAAGAAGTTCGCCACCCCGCGCTACCAGGACCTGCGCGCCGGCGAACTCACCCTGGTGAGCTCGCACGACGGCGGCGCCCTGGTCCGCATCATCGCGGGCGAGCTGGGCGGCTTCACCGGCCCCGGCTCCACCCAGACCCCCATCGCCTACGCGCACGCCTCGATCAGCCCCGGCGCCCAACTGGAAACCCCATGGCCGCAACACTTCACGGCCATGGCGTACGTGCTCGCGGGCAGCGGCACGGTCGGCACCGACCGCAGGCCGATCGGCCCCGGACAGCTCGTGGTCTTCGGCGCCGGTGACGTGATCAGCCTCACCGCCGACACCGAACAGCACACCGCCACCGGCGATCTGGAAGTACTGCTGCTGGGCGGAACCCCGCTGCGCGAACCGGTGGTCCAGTACGGCCCGTTCGTCATGAACACCAAGGAAGAGATCATCCAGGCCATGGAGGACTTCCAGGCCGGTCGCATGGGCACCGTCCCGGCCGAACATCTCACCGGTCGGCGCTTGGGCGAATAGCCGACCGCGGGTCGCGGCGATCGGGTGCGGCGGCGCGGTTGACAACGGGCGGCCCCGTCACAATTGTGGACGGGGCCGCCCGCCATTCCACGTGTCCGGGCCCACATCCGAACCGCAGCAGACATAGAGGAATTCATGAACGTCAGTCGGCTCACCGTCAGCCTCGCCGCCGTAGGCCTCGGCCTGCTCGTCACCCCCGTCGCCAACGCCGACGTGGTGTCGGGCTCCGCGGGCACCGGCTCTTCCAGCTTCGACTCCCTGCTCGGTGCCACCGGCTCGGCCAACCTGGTCCAGTCCGGCTCGGCCGGCGGCGCCTTCCGCAGCTGCGACGACGCCATCGCCGCCGGCCGCGCCCCCCTGTTCCGCGGCGAAGCGGGCTACTCCCCCCACCTGGACCCGGACGGCGACGGACTGGCCTGCCCCACGCAGTAAGAGAACGCAAAAAACACCCGATGTGGCTGCTGCCGCATCGGGTGTTTTCGTTTACCGCCGGAGTATCAGCGGCGGAAGATCTTGATCAGGAGCAGGCCCGCCACGAGGGCGCCCGCGCCGATCACTGTGTATTTGACCTTGGGCTCGTTGAACTTGGCGACCACCATCGCTTTGGTGTCGTCCGCGATCCGCTGCGGATCGGCGCGCACCGCCAGTTCGTCGAGTGTGGTCGCCAACCGGGCGCGCGCGATCTCGATCTCGCGCTCGATCCGGTCGGTGTCGTCCTTGGCCACCGTCACCTCCAGGTAAATGTCTGCTGCTCGCCGACGAGTCTATCCATGCCCCCGACCGGGCCGGTCGGATACCGTGCGGTGGTGACCGACAACCATCGCCTCTCCCCCGGAGACCCCGCCCCCGATTTCACGCTGCCCGACGCCGACGGCAAGGACGTGTCGCTGTCGGACTATCGCGGCCGCAAGGTGATCGTCTACTTCTACCCGGCCGCCAGCACTCCGGGCTGCACCAAGCAGGCCTGCGACTTCCGCGACAACCTCGCCGAGCTCGGCGGCGCGGGCATCGACGTCGTCGGCATCTCCCCCGACAAGCCCGCCAAGCTGGCCAAGTTCCGCGACGCCGAGGGCCTCACCTTCCCGCTGCTGTCCGATCCCGAGCGCGACGTGCTGAAGGAATGGGGCGCGTTCGGCGAGAAGATGATGTACGGCAAGACCGTCACCGGCGTCATCCGCTCGACCTTCCTGATCGACGAGAAGGGCGTCGTGGAGGTGGCTCAGTACAACGTGCGCGCCACCGGCCACGTCGCCAAGCTGCGCCGCGACCTGTCGGTGTAGTCAGTCGCCGAATCCGGCGATGTACACCTCGTAACCATCGAGCAAGCGGGCCAGACCGAATTCGAAATCGGCCCGCTCCCAGTCGATGTCGTCATCGTCATCGAACGCGGCGGTGGCGAGGGCGGCCGTGACCGACGGGAAACGCTGGGGGTCGAGGACCCTGGCCATCACCGTGGCGTAGTCGTCGCCCTCGTCCACCTCCAGGTCGCGCAGGAACCGCCGCTTGCTGACCACGAACATCGACACGTTCATCACCAGCTGCAACTTCACCGGCATCGGCACCGCCGCCCCGGCCAGCACGCCGAGCGCGGTCTCGAGCCAGGCCATATTGTTCGGGCCCATCGGCGGCCGGTACATCGGGATGTCCATCCACCACGGATGCCGCCCGATCCGGTCGAACTCGGCCAGCGCCCACTGCTCGAGCCCCGCCCGCCACGATGTCCCCGGCGCGATGACGGGCGGCTGCCCGACCATCCGGTCCATCAGCAGATCGATCAGCGTGTTCTTGCTGTCGACATAGCGATACAGCGACATGGCGGTGAAGCCGAGTTGCTTGGCGACCCGGCCCATCGACAGTGCCGCGAACCCCTCCGCGTCGGCCACCTCGACGGCCGCGTCCAGGATCTGATCGAGGGTGAGGCCGCGGCGGGGGCCGCGCGCGCCGGACTGCCCGAGCCCCCACATCAGCTCGACCGCCTTGGGTAATGCCGTGTCGCCGGACGTCGTCATCGACTCCTACCTCCTCCGCTCGCCTCGACTCTAGCGGTGGCCACCCTTGCGCTCATCAACTGCTTACTCTATAAACTATGTTTATCATATAAACAGTTTCTCGATCGGAGAACCTCATGCACTCCCCTCCCGTCCCCGCCCTCACCATCCGCGGGTTGCGCAAGTCCTACGGTGATCACGTCGTCCTCGACGATCTGGACCTGACCGTCGCCGCGGGCACCGTCTTCTCCCTGCTGGGCCCGAACGGCGCGGGCAAGACGACCCTGGTCCGCATCCTGGCCACCCTGATCCAGCCCGGCAGCGGGCAGATCGACGTCTTCGGCCACGACGCGGTCACCGAGGCCGACGAGGTCCGGCGGCTGATCGGCGTCACCGGCCAGTACGCCGCCGTCGACGGTGTTCTCACCGGCACCGAGAACCTGCGGCTCGTCGGCAGGCTCCTGCACCTGGACAGGTCCGAGATCCGCCGCCGCACCGCCGAGCTGCTCGACCGCTTCGACCTCGTCGACGCCGCGGACCGGCCCGTCAACACCTATTCCGGCGGAATGCGCCGCCGCCTCGATCTCGCGATGAGTCTGCTGGGCCGCCCGCGCATGGTCTTCCTGGACGAGCCGACCACCGGACTCGATCCGCGCAGCCGCCGCGACCTGTGGACCTCGATCCGCGAACTCGCCGCGAGCGGCACGACGATCTTCCTCACCACCCAGTACCTGGAGGAGGCCGACCAGCTCGCCGACCGGATCGCCGTGCTCGACGGCGGACGCATCGTCGCCGACGGCACCGCCGAGGAACTCAAACGGCTGGTCCCCGGCGGACACCTGCGCCTGCGCTTCGCCGACCCGCGGCTGCTCACCGCCGCGGCGTCGGTCGCGGTGGGCGGCCACGCCGACCCCGACCAGCTGACCCTCCAGGTGCCCTCCGACGGCAGCGCCGCGCAGATGAAACACCTGCTCGACCGCTTCGCCGAACTCGACATCGCCGTCGAACAGCTGACCGTGCACACCCCCGACCTCGACGACGTCTTCTTCGCCCTGACCGGTCAGCCCCGATCGGCGGTCGCCGCGTGAACGCCCTGCACGACTCCGCCACGATGCTCGACCGCAATATCCGGCACACCCTGCGCAGCCCCGACATGATGATCATGACCGTCGCGCTGCCGGTGATCATCCTGCTCATGTTCATCTACGTCTTCGGCGGTGCGATGAGCATGGGCCGCGGCGCCTACGTCGACTACGTGGTGCCCGGAATCATCCTGCTGTGTGCGGGTTTCGGCGCGTCCACCACCGCCGTGGCGCTGTCCACCGATCTCGCCGAAGGCATCATCGACCGGTTCCGGGCCATGGCCATCGCCCGCTCGGCGGTGCTCACCGGGCACGTCGTCGAGAGCGTGCTGCGCAATCTGATCACCTCGGGGCTCGTGATCGGGGTGGCGATGCTGATCGGCTTCCGGCCGACCGCCGATCCGCTGCGCTGGCTCGGGGTCGTCGGGCTGCTCGCCCTGTTCATCTTCGCGCTGTCCTGGCTCGCGGCCGCGCTCGGCCTGCTCGCGCGGAATCCGGAGGCGGCCAACGGTTTCACCTTCGTGTTCATGTTCCTGCCCTACGTGAGCAGCGCGTTCGTACCCACCGAGTCGATGCCGACCTGGCTGCACGGGTTCGCCGAGAACCAGCCGGTGACGCCGGTGATCGAGACGATGCGCGGGCTGCTCATGGGCACGCCGATCGGCGACAGCGCCCTGCTCGCCGTGCTCTGGTGCGCGGGCATCGCCCTGGCCGGATATCTCGGCGCCGGCGCGCTGTTCCGCCGCCGCACCCGGGCCTGACACAAGCGAGGGCCCGCGATCGTCGCGGGCCCTCACCTGTGTTCAGTCGGCGGACTGGGACTGTGGTCCCTCCGGGGTGACGGCCTGGGCGGGCTGCATGCTCATCGGGATACCGGTACCGGGCACGGTCGGCGCGGCCGCCGGGACCTGCGGCACCAGCGGCGCCGCGGGCTCGAGCGGCAGCGGGTCCTCCTGCGGCGCGTCACCGTAGAGCTGGGTCGGATAGTCGAGTGGAAACTCGGCGGGGTCGACCAGCTGCGGGTTCGGCGACACCGTCTCGTACTGCGAGGTGTCGGACAGCTCCGGAGCCTGCGGTACCGCGCCGGTCTCCGCCGATCCGGCGTCGACGGTCTGCTGGATGTCGGCGGCCTTCGGCGCTACCGGACCCGCCGGGGCGGCGCCGGGCTCCGAGGACACCGCGGTGTTGTCCACCGCGGTCGGCCCGGTGTTCATCACCGCGTAGGACCCGCCCGCGACGAGTCCACCGGCCAGCACGCTCGCGGCCGCCGCGACCAGCGCGGTCCCCCGCTTGGACCGCGGCGCGACCGCGACCGGCACCTCGGTGGCGTCACCGAGCGCCACCAGCGCGGCGCCCGCGGCGGGTGCGAACGGCGCCAGCCGGCACGGCAGCACCGGCACCCCGAACCCGGCGACCGCCTCGCGCACCGCCGGCGCGTCGGCCGAGGAGCCGACCAGCACCACCGCGCCGGGCTTCACCGAGGCGGCGTCGAACTGGTCCCAGGCCGCGGACACGCCCGCGCGCAAGGCATCGGGCGTGGGCGCGCCGGTCTGCGCGTAGGCGGCGAGCACCCGGTGGCGGCCGGGGTCGACCAGGGTCATGGCCTGGTAGCCGGGCACCGCCTCGTAGACCAGCAGATTGTCGAACTCGTCGAGCCAGGTCATCGCGCCCGCCACGAACAGGTGCGCCGATTTCGCCGAGACCAGCGAGGCGGTGTTCCAGTCGCTGGTCGCCAGCCGGGTGACGATCGCGCGCCGCTCGGCCGCGTCGCGGTAACTCACTGCCGCTCCGGCGATCTCGCAGTCGTCGTCGAGTTCGGCGGCGAGCGCGTCGAGCGCGGTGTGCACCGCCGCGGCCACCTCCGCCTTGCCGTCGCCACCGGCACGCATGGTGCGGCGCAACACCATCCGATCGGTGAGGGTGCCACCGGATTCCGCGAACGCGACCGCGTGCACGGCTCCTCGCTCGGTGCTGACGCCGAGGGTTACCACAGATCCTGCTGCCACAAGTCTTGCCTTCCCCTGCGAAACTGTGTGAATCGGTGCGGACCGGGGCCGCACAGGGCCCGCGCGGATGCACGCACGCTCATCTGATGATTCGTCACCGGTCACGGGCCGGATGGGTGGAATATCACCCGATCGCCGACCCGTTGTTGACACGCTGTCGGTATGCGCGTGTCGGGAACGTCGAGGTACCGCTAGCCTGGATGAGTGGAAGTACACGCGCGGGCCCGGTCCAAGCAGAGCCGTCCGGACCCTGCGCTGGAATTGCAGGACGACCCCCAGGAGCTGATGCCGCGCAAGCGGCCGACCCAGGAGCGCAGCAAGCGCAAGTTCGACGCGCTGTTGCAGTCCTCACGGGAACTGCTGGTCGAGGTGGGTTTCGAGTCGTTCACCTGTGAAGAGGTCGCCCAGCGCGCCGAGGTGCCGATCGGCACCCTCTACCAGTTCTTCGCCAACAAGTACGTGATCGTCTGCGAGCTCAACCGCCAGGACCTGGTCGCGGTGTCGCGGGAGCTGGCCGACTTCCACGGCGAGGTGCCCTCGCTGGACTGGCTGCGCCACATGAACCAGTTCGTCGACCACCTGGCCAACCTGTGGACCACCGATCCCTCGCGGCGCGAGGTGTGGCTGGCGATGCAGTCGACCCCGTCGACCCGGGCCACCGGCGCGCTGCACGAGAAGGAATTCGCCGAGGTGGTCTCGCAGATGCTGCGGCCGCTGACCCCGCGCACCCCGCGCGCCCGGCGCACCATGATGGCCGAGGTGCTGGTGCACGTCGTCTACTCGATGCTGAACTTCTCGGTCCAGGACGAACAGTCCAATGCCGACGCCGTCGCCGAACTCAAGCGGCTCATGGTCGCGTATCTGCTGGTAGCGGAAAAGGAATCGCGCACCGCCACGGAGTGACGGTGCGCGAGGTCTAGCGGGTCGTTTCCCTGCCCTCGATCAGATCGGCGAGTTCGCCCGGGTCTTCCAGGACCACCATGGCCGCGGCGGTGTCGCCGTCGTGGGTCAGCGACAGGTGCACCCGCACGCGGGGCAGGAATTCCGCGGCCAGGCCGTGCAGTTTGATGCTCGGCCTGCCCCAGGCGTCGTTGACGACCTCGATCAGCGGATACGGGTTGTCCCCGATCTGCGGGCTGCGCGCGAAGCGAGACGATGCCCAGGCTTTGAGCACCGCCTCCTTCGCGGCCCAGCGTGCGGCGAAGCTGCGGGCCGGGTCGGTCTGTTTGCTCTGGCAGTAGCGGCGTTCACCGGCGGTGAAGCTCTCCCTGAGCATCGTCGTGCCCGACCGTTGCAGCTGCTCGGCGAACTCGGAGATGGTCACCAAGTCCAAACCGATTCCGAGAATCGTCACGAAGCGGCAGCCTACGGCGCTTCGCTGGGCTGCGGAGCCGAACCGACCCGGTACACACCTTCCTCGTCGAGACGGGCCTGCGCCGCGAGCAGCATGTCGGCCTCGCGCTGCCGGATCTGCTGGGCCGGAGTGCCTTCCGCGCCGAGACGGCGATCCGCCGGACGCTCGTAGAGCGCCGCGCCACCGCACATCGCCTCGGCGAAGCGCTGCCGCCCGGCGAGCTGACGCGCCTGCGCCCGCTCCTGGTACTCCGCCCGCGCCGCCGGGGCGATGGCGCCCAGGAACGCCTGCGGATGCACCACCGCGAGCAGCCCGGAGACGTGCCCGAAGCCCAGCGAGGTCACCAGACCGGCCTTGAGCGCGAACTTCTCGCCGAAGCGCAGCGGCTCGCGCGCCCACACCAGGTGCGGGTAGGCCTGCATCTTCTCGTCGACGCAGTCCAGGCTCCGGTTCGGCGGCACCACACCGTTTTCCAGCACCTGGCACAGGCCGATGAGCTGGAAGGCCGCCGCGCCGCCCTTGGCGTGCCCGGTGAGGCTCTTCTGCGAGACCACGAACAGCGGCGCGCCCTCGCTGCGGCCCAGCGCGCCCGCGAGCCGTTCGTGCAGCTCGGACTCGTTGGGATCGTTGGCGGCGGTGGAGGTGTCGTGCTTGGAGATCACCGCGATGTCGTCGGGGCTCACCCCGAGCTTGCGCAGTTCCGCCGCCAGCCGCGATTCCCGGCCGCCGCGACCCGCGCCCAGCGCGCCCAGTCCCGGTGCCGGGATGGAGGTGTGCACGCCGTCGGCGAAGGACTGCGCGAAGGCGAGCACGCCGAGCACCGGCAGACCCATCTCCACCGCCACGTCACCGCGGGCCAGCAGCACGGTGCCGCCACCCTGTGATTCCACGAACCCGCCGCGGCGGCGGTCGTTGGCGCGGGAGAAGTACCGGTCGCTGATGCCCTTGGCGCGCATGGCCGCCGAGTCGGCGGTGGCCGACATGTCACCGAAGCCGACGATGCCCTCGATGCCCAGATCGTCGTACCCACCGGCGACCACGACCTCGGCCTTGCCGAGCCGGATCTTGTCGACGGCTTCCTCCACCGACACCGCCGCCGTGGCGCACGCCGCGACCGGGTGCACCATGGCGCCATAGCTGCCCACGTAGGACTGCACCACGTGCGCCAGCGCCACGTTGGGCAGCGCCTCCTGCAGGATGTCGTTCGGGCGCGGCTCGCCGAGCAGGTTGTCGACGTAGAGCGAGCGCATCGAGGACATGCCACCCATGCCGGTGCCCTGGGTATTGGCCACCAGGCTGGGGTGCACCCAGCTCATCAGTTCCTCGGGGCTGAATCCGGCGCCGACGAACGCGTCCACGGTGCAGACGATGTTCCACAGCGCGACCCGGTCCACCGAGGCGGCCATATCGGCCGAGACACCCCAGATGGTCGGGTCCCAGCCGGTCGGGATCTGCCCGCCGACCACCCGCGACAGCTTCGCCTTGCGCGGCACGCGGATCTCGGTGCCCGCCTTGCGCGTCACGGTCCAGTCGCCGGAATCGGCCACGGGGGTGATCACGGTGTGCTCGGGGTCGGCGCTGTGGAAGGCGCGGGCCTCGGCCTCGTTGGCGACGGTGAAGCTCAGGTCCTGATCGAGGAACACCGAGGTGAGCAGCGGGGCCGCGTTGTCGAGCATGGCGCCGTCGTCTTCGTAGCGGCGCACACCGCAGCGTTCGACGACGGTGTCGTGGTAGCGCTCGGCCAGCTCGGCCTCGGGCACGAGATCACCGGATTCGGTGTCGTACCAGCCCGGCTTCGGGTCGTTCTCCCAGCGGATCAGCCCGGTGGTCCAGGCCAGTTCGAGCACACCGGCGGCCGAGAGCTGGTCCTCGACCTCCATCTCGAAGCGGGTCCGCGAGGAGCCGTACGGGCCGAGTTCGGCCGCGCCGACGATGACGACCATCTCGCTCAGCTCGGCGGTCACCGCACCCCATTCCGGCACCGGCAGTGCCGAACTCAGGGTCGGCGGCGCGGGCAGCGCGGCGATGGTGGCGGCGGTGACCGCCTCCTCCTCGCTCGCCGCCGCGGCCTCCTGGGCCTGCTTGGCCAGCGCGGGCAGGTCCAGCTTGACCCGGGCCAGCCCACCGGTGAGGTCGATCTGCTGCGGGCCGGCGGCGGTCACCTGACGGGCCCGCGAGGTGCACCACTTGAGCAGTTCGGCGGCCATCTCGGTGGTCGACCAGGTGTGCACCCCGGCCTTCTCCACGGCTTCGACCATGGGGTCGTTGTGGCCCATCAGCCCGGTGCCGCGCACCCAGCCGATCAGCGCGTGCACCAGGGTCACCCGGTCGGCCCAGGACTTCTCGGCCCGCCACTTGGTGACCACCGCGTCGAGCGCGGCCTTGGACTCGCCGTAGGCGCCGTCGCCGCCGAACAGGCCGCGGTTGGGCGAACCCGGCAGCACCACATGCAGTTTCGCGTCCACGTCGTGGTCGGCGCCGAGGGCCGAGAGGCCACCGATCAGCCGTTCCACCGACCAGAGCAGCACGCGCATCTCCATCTCGGCGCGGGCGCCCGCGTCGTTGAGGTCACCGGCGACGCGCGGTGCCGCGAACGGCAGCAGCAGCGTCGGGGTCATCGCGTCCTTGGTCTTGATCTTGGCGCCGCCCGCGGTGTCGACCTGCTCGGTGCCGATCCAGTCGATCAGCGCGTCGAGGTCGGCGTAGGAGGCCATGTTCGCCGGGACCACCCACAGCGCCGCACCGTGGCGGGCGTTGCCGCGGTAGAGCGAGCGGTAGAAGCGCAGGCGCTCGTCGTCCAGGCGTGAGGTGGTGACCACCACGGTCGCGCCGCCGGCGAGCAGCTTGCCGGTGACCGCGGCCGCGATGGAACCCTTGCTGGCTCCGGTGATCACGGCGACATCGCCGGACCACAGGCCCGGCTCGGAGGTGTCGAGCGCGGCCTCGGCGATCTGGCCGTAGACCCCGGCCAGCACCGAGCGGGCCTCGTGCATCGCCCGCTGACGCCACCAGCCCGCCTGCGCGGCCACGGCTTCGCCCGCGCCGACGTAACCGGTGATCGGCAGTTCGGCGGTGGTGGCGTCGTCACCGAGCCACAGGTTCGC
Source organism: Nocardia sp. NPDC004415 (assembly GCF_053602435.1). NCBI lineage: Bacteria > Bacillati > Actinomycetota > Actinomycetes > Mycobacteriales > Nocardiaceae > Nocardia > Nocardia sp. NPDC004415. The sequence continues at coordinate 59,094 of NZ_JBSGDP010000013.1, read as the reverse complement.
CAGGTCCTCGCGCGCGGTGGCCCAGCGGTCGTCGATGAGCACGGCCTTGCGGGCGTCGAACGCGGGCGCGACCAGTCGTGGCCAGTCGGTGCCGAGTTCGGCCGAGACCAGGTCGACGAGGGTGTCGGGGGTCGCCTCCGGCGCGCTGACCTGCTCGCTGAGCCCGAGCTGTTCGAGCACGACCCTGGCCGCGGTGGCGAGCACGCCGTCGCGTCCGGTGATCTGCTCGGTGAACTCGCCGAGCGCGGCCGCGTCGACGGTGCCACCGGCACCACCACCGGCGGCGGGCAGCGAGACCGCGACCCCGCGCCGGGCGGCCACGGCCTGCACGGCCGCGTCGATGGCGGCGTCGACGGAAGCGGCGTCGCTCAGCGCGCCACCGGCGAGTCCGCCCAGGTCACCACCGCGCACGCTGGCGCCCTCGCGGGTGCCGAGCGAGACCTCGGCGGTGACGTGGCTGGCCCAGCCGTCGCCCAGTTCCCAGGTCTTCTTGACCCGGTCGGCGATGGCGGCGGGCCGCTTGCCGGAGGGTCCGAAGACCTTGCGCAGGTGATCGCCGATCGCGTCGGTGAGCACGGTGCCGAAGGGCTTGTAGGTGCGGGCCAGGCGTTCGACGGTGCCCGCGAGCGCGCCCATGTCGGCGTCGGCGGCACCGTCGATGGCACCCAGCGACAGCTCCGCGCCGAGGTCGACGAGCAGCTGGTTGCGCCGCGAGGACACACCGTCGCAGAGACCCTCGATGGTGTCGACCGGGCCGATCTGGTCCAGCCGCAGCTTGGTCCACAGCGCGATGAGCACGCGGGTGGCGTCGGCGGCGGTGAAGGCGATGTCGTCGGGACGCGGCCCGCCGGTGGCGATCGGGGCGGCCGCGGCGACCGGAGCCGCGGCAGGCGCCGCCTCGGCGGCCGGTGTCTCCTCGATCTCCTCGACCGGCGCGGGATCGGTGTCGGTGGCGTAGACGACCGCGGCGTCGCGCTCGACATTGACCACCTCGACCGTCGCCGCCCCGAACGCGGGCAGCTTCAGCGTCTGCGAGGCCAGGTTCGCCACGGTCGGGGTGGCGCCCAGACCGATCTCGACGAACCGCTCCACGCCGAGCCCGCCGTGCGCGGGGTCGCCGAAGAGCAGGTCCTGGGTCTCGATCCAGCGCACCGGGCTGGCGAACTGCCAGGCCAGCAGCTCGATCAGCACCACCCGGCACAGTTCGGCGCCGCGCCCGGCCCAGCTGTCGAAGTCGGCCAGCACGGCGGCCAGCGGCTCCGAGGGCACGAGTTCGGCGATCTCGGTGAGGAATTCGCGGGTCAGCGAGAACGGGCGCGGCACCAGGTTCGGGATGTAACGCCCGACCAGCACCTGCGGGTCGATCTCGGTCGGCAGCAGCTGCTCGAGCTTGTGCCGGAACTCCGGGACACCGTCGCGCAGCACCGAGGAGTGGAACGGCACGTCGATGCCGGGCACCAGGATGAACGCGCGCTTGCCACCGAATTCCTCGCGGCGCCGGTCGATCTCGGCTTCCAGCGCCTCGAGCCCGGCGACCGTGCCCGCGATGGCGTACTGCGAGCCGCGCAGGTTCAGGTTGACCACCTCGAGGAACTCCCCGGCGGTCCGCCCGACCTCGGCGACGAAGTCGATCACCTCGGCGTCGGGCAGCCCGATCTGCGAGGGCCGGATGGCGGCCATCCGGTAGTCGCTGCGGCCCTGCGCGTCGCGCGGGACCAGCTCGTGCATGGCCGAACCACGCTGGAACACCACCTCGAGCACGGCCTCTAGCGGCAGCACCCCGGCCACGGCGGCCAGCGCGTTGTACTCACCGACCGAGTGCCCGGCCAGCATGGCGCCCTCGACGAAGGCACCCGCCTCGCGCAGCTCGGCGACCTGGGCGACACCGAGGGTCGCCATGGCGACCTGGGTGAACTGGGTCAGGTGCAGCACGCCGTCCGGGTGCCGGTGCTCGACGCCACGGGCCTTGAGGTAGGTCGGGTTGTCGCGCACCACCGCCAGGATCGAGAACCCGAGGGCCGCGCGGGTGTGCGCGTCGGCGCGCTCCCAGACCTTCTTGGCCGCCTTCGAGCGGGTCAGCGCGTCCAGACCCATCCCCTTGCGCTGGATGCCCTGGCCCGGGAAGGCGTAGACGGTCTTCGGGGCGGCGGTGCGCCCGGTCGCGGTCATGACCAGGTCACCGTCGACGCGGCAGGAGACCTCCACGATCTCGCTGCCCGCGTCCACCGCGATCCGCTCCACCCGCACGTCCACGGTCGCGCCGGGACGGACCATGCCCAGGAACCGGGTGGTCCAGGCGGTGAGAGTGCGTGCGGGAACGGAGCTTTCGGGATCCACCGCGACGACCGCGTGCTGGGCGGCGGCCGAGAGCCACATGCCGTGCACGATCGGGCTGCCGAGCCCGGCCAGCTTGGCGGCGGCCTCGGAGGTGTGGATCGGGTTGTGGTCGCCGGAGACGGCGGCGAAGGCGTGCATGGCGCGCGGGGCGGCCATGGTGACGTCGCGACGACGGCGTCGCGGGGTGTCGGTGGCCGCGTCGGAGACCGCACCGGCCGCCCGCGGCGGATCGGTGAGCTCACCCGCGCCGTTGCGTCCGCGAATCGCGAACCGCTCGACCAGCCGGGCCAGCGGCGTGGGCTCGAGCCCCTGATCCAGGATGAGCCCGACTGACACGGCCACCTCGACCACGCGGCCCATATCGGTGTCGACCACGTCGCCACCCTCGGCCCGCACCACGAGAATGCTGGTCTCGGAAGGCAGTTCGTTCAGCAGCTCGATCTGATGATCCAGGTGCACCAGGTCGAGCATGCCCTCGATCGTCGAGCCACCGGCGGGCGTGCGGGCCGCGCCGAGCACCGCGAACACCGCGGGCCAGCAGGCGCCGACGAGCACATCGGGCGCGGTGCGGCCGAGGGTGCTCAGCGTGGCGGGCAGCCCCGAACCGGTGACGCCCGCGTGGTCGGCCACCAGATCCGGCGTCCAGGCCAGGTTCAGGTGCGCCGCACCGGCTTTCACCTCGGGCAGCGCCTGCCCGGCGGCCACCCCGAGCAGCGCCGACATGGCCACTTCGGCATCGGCCTCGGTGATCACCGGCGCGCCACCGGAGTACACGCTCACCGGCACGGTGATCCGGATGGTCACCGCGTCACAGCTCTGCCCGACTTCGCCCGATCGGGGGCTCTGCGTGGTTACGCGAGCTGCCGCCTCCGAGCCCTGACCGGTCGGGCGGGCAAGCGGCACCGACAGCTCGACATAGCTGAATTCGGTTTCGGGCCCGGTGGTTTCGGTCAGCGTCGCGCCGGTGCGCGGATGCACCGCGCTCCCCTGCTCCACGACCCATTCGGCCAGGTCACCGAGCCGGTGCACCGGATTGACGGTGGTGCGCCCGGCCCACTGCACGTCGGGGGCGGCCAGCACGGTGTCGATCGGGCCCGCCACCACACCGGCCACGCGGCGCGCGTCGACCGGCGCCGGGGTCTGCCCCTCGGCGACCAGCGCCTGCGCGGTGTCGCGCTCGAAGCGGTCGAGCAGTTCACCCACCGGCTCGTCGACGCGGGTGATGCCCGCGACCGCGACGGTGCCCGGGATGATGCACACCTGATCGGCCGAGTAGCGCGGATCGTGGGCCTGCCACAGCGAATCCGAGCGCCACCAGCGCCGCACGTCGGCGTCGACGACCGGCACGAAGTTCACCGGCTTGCCCGGCGTCTTGCACAGCGCCACGAAGAACGGCACATCCGCCGGGTGCAGCACGGTCTCGGCGACCGCCGGGTACTGCTTCTCGAGCGCGCACAGCGCCTGCACCGGGTGGTCGAAGTCCGCGTCGTCGGCGAAGAGGGTCTCGATCTCGCCGCTGTCGGCCGGGTGCAGCCGGGATTCGGTGCGGCGCATCATCTCCGCGAAACGATCGCGCCAGCTGATGTCGAGCCAGTCCGAGCGGGTGGCGTCGAGCAGGGCCTCGCCGATGTCGCTGCCGCAGTCGAAGGAGATCGGCACCTCGCTCGACACCGCCAGCGAGACATAGCGTTCCAGCCACTGCTGGTACGTCATGGTGGCAACGTCACCGAAATACGGCTTGGCGGTGGCGTCGAGCGCGGCGATGATCTCCGCGCGGCGCCGCGCCACGGCCTCGGCGTCGCCGGCGACCTCGTCGAGCAGGCGGCCGGTGCGCGAGGCGGCGTTGTCGATCTCGTGGATGTCGGCGCCGAGCTGGCTGCGGCCCGAGGCCATCCCGCCGCGCGCGGTGCCCGCGCCGACCCACTCCGGCGTGCCGGGGGTGTCGACGAGCAGCTGCTTCACCTCGGGGGCGGTGGTCGCCTCGAGCGTCGCCATGGCGGCGGTGCCGACGAGCACGCCGTCCAGCGGCATCGCCGGGTAGCCGTGCCGGGTGGCCCAGGTGCCGGTGAGATAGTCGGTGGCGCGCTCGGGCGTGCCGATGCCGCCGCCCACGCAGACCACCACATTGGCGTGTTCGCGCAGCTCGGCGTAGGTGGCCAGCAGCAGGTCGTCGAGGTCTTCCCAGGAGTGGTGCCCGCCGGCCTTGCCGCCTTCGATGTGCATGATCACCGGGTAGTCCGGCACCGCGTCGGCGATGCGCAGCACCGCGCGGATCTGGGCGACAGTGCCCGGCTTGAACGCGACATGGCTGATGCCCGCCTCGCCCAGCTCACCGATCAGCGCGACGGCCTCGTCGAGTTCGGGGATGCCCGCGGTGACGATCACGCCGTCCAGCGGTGCGCCCGCCGCCCGCGCCTTCTGCACCAGGCGCTTGCCACCCAGCTGCAGCTTCCACAGATACGGATCGAGGAACAGCGAGTTGAACTGCACCGCCCGGCCCGGCTGCAGCAGCTTGCGCAGCTCCGTCATCCGGTCGGCGAAGATCTGCTCGGTGACCTGGCCGCCACCGGCCAGCTCGGCCCAGTGCCCCGCATTCGCCGCCGCGGCGACGATCTTCGCGTCGACGGTGGTCGGGGTCATGCCGGCCAGCAGGATCGGCGACCGCCCGGTGAGCCTGGTGAACGCGGTCTCCACGACCACCCGGCCGTTGGGCAGGCGCACCGGCTTCGGCGCGAACGCCGACCACGGGGTGGCGGATTCCGGCGCGGCACCCGGGGTGAGCAGGCTGCGCTGGCCGGGGCGAGTGGCGGCGGCGATCACGCCGACACCGGTGCCCTTGAGCGAACCGCCGGTCACCCGGGAGAGCAGATCGCCGGGGCCCAGTTCCAGAATCCAGCGCGCGCCCGCCGCGACGACGGCGTCGACGGTACCGACCCAGTCGATCGGGTCGACGAGCACCTGCTGGGCCAGCGCGGCGGCGAACTCGGCGTCGAGCTCGCACTGCCGGGCCCAGCCCGCGACCAGGTCGACGGTCTCGGCCAGCGCCGGGTGATGGAAGGCGACGTCGACCGGCACGTCCTCGAACACCGGCGCGAACACGGCCCCACCGCGCACCTTCGCCTCACGCTCGCGCGTCTGCTCCTCGGCGCGCTGCGCGCAACGCGCCCGCACCCGGTCGAGCTGCGCGGGCGCGCCCGAGAGCACCACCCGTCGACGCCCGTTACGAATGGAAAGCACCGCCGCGATCGCGGGGTCGACACCCTCGGCGACCTCGGCGACGATCGCGCGCAGTTCCTCGGGATCGACATTCGACACCGCGACCATGGGCGAGCGCTCACCGACCGGCATCAACCCGCGCCGGCGCGCCACGAGCCCGGCCGCCGCGCCGACGAGCTGGGCGATCGCCAGCAACTCGGCGTCCCGCGCCCCGCCCGCCTCGACCGCCGCGGCCGCGAACAGCCCCTGCGAGTGCCCGATCACCGCGACGGGCGCGTTCTCGGCCGGGTCCAGCCCCTGCAGCCGCAGCGCGCGCGTGGCCGCGAGCTGGGCGAGCAGCACGCCCGGCATGGAGACGGCCGCCGAGCGCAGCACCGCGTCCGAAGGCGCCGAGGACGGCTCCTCCGGCTCGTCCAGCTCGCTCTCCAGCACCCAGCCCATCGGATCGAAGCCGCTGGGACGCACCACCAGCAACTGCGCGGCGACCGGCTCGATCAGCGTCGCGGCCTCGCGGACCAGCGCGGTCAGCTCGGGCTCGAGCGCGCTGTCGCGACCGATCTCCTCGAGCTCCGCGAGCCACCGCGCGCCCTGTCCACCGAACGCCAGCGCGTATCCCACTCCGTTGCGCAGCTGTTCCAGCAGCGACACCCGGGCACCCAAGACCTGCCCGGATCCTGTTCCGAGCTCGGCGCTCTCGTTGATCGTCAAGACGCTCGACTTCCTTCTCCTGGCATTCCGCCCACCGACGGCACGCACACGTATCCGGCAGCCCTTCGGGCCTGTTGCGAGCCACGATCGCACAAAATCATGAGGAAAGCCTCACGTTTCCCCCCGCCACAGCAGCTACCGCCGAGTATTTCGGTACGTAAGTACCATTCCAATCTGAAACATGACCTCGCCTCATGTTTGAACCCGCAGGTGAGACCCCTCGCCACCATCCGGAAACATGAGCGCCCCTCACATTGAGCTTTACCGAATCGTTATAACCCCAGGTAGTGTTACCCACCGGTACGCCACGCCGCCGCGACGCTTCGCGTAGCCGGTTTTGCCCGGTAGAGTTTGGACGGTCGTACACATCCAAGCGCGAGTGGCGAAATTGGCAGACGCGCCAGATTTAGGTTCTGGTGTCCACGGACGTAGGGGTTCAAGTCCCCTCTCGCGCACAGATCGGTGGCATACCTGCCACTTTCGGGGCTCCAGCGTGTTCGAGTGCACTCGCACACGGAGGAGAACGACCTTGCACATCACCGACCTGCGGGAACACAAATCACAGGTGGCAGATCTGCCACTTTCCGCCCTGCTCGACACTCCCGGCAGCGGGGGCGGTGAGCGCCGGTGATCGAGCCGATCATCCCGCCCCAGACACCCCTTCAGGAACGCATCCACGGACCCTTGCCGGTCCTGGCCATCCCCCGCACCGCCGACCCCGACATCGTCTACGGCGTCTCCGTTGTCGGCGATGCGGGACGCGTCACAGACCGCGCGGTGCTCTCAGCACTCGACTGGCCACCGGGCACCCGACTGATGGTGTCGTGCCCAGAGGATCGCCTGATCCTCGTCCGCGCCACGACCGACGGATCCGTCCAGGTGACAGGTGCCGGGTTCTTCCGGGTTCCGGTCCGAAAGCGCCGCCGCGTCGGGCTGCTCGAAGGTGACCGAGTGCTGCTGGTGGCGCACCGGAAACTGCGGCGTGTGCTGATCCATCCCCCGGCCGTGCTCGACGGACTGACCGCCCAGAGCCGACGAATCCTGGAGGACTCGCTGTGACGATCCAGAGCCCTGCCCGCCCCGTCCCCACCGCGGACACCTTGGCCGCTGCACAGTTGCTCCTGGCCCAGATGGGCATCACCGCGGCCGACCTCGTCGACACCGTCCCCACGGCACCGACGTTCGCTGAGGTGATCCCACGCGTGCGGGCACGCCTGTCCGCGGGTACCGCCCGCACCTACGGGACCCATTTCGATCTGCTCGAATCCCGTTGGCCGGACCGGTCGTTGACCGATCCCACCCGCCACGAGCTCGAGGAACTCGCACAGGCGGTGCAGGCGAACGCGCGGTCGAATCGCGTGTCCCGGGGTGGGACCAGCGCGGTCGAACACTTCGTGGCCGCCGCGCGCTGCCTCTACCGCCATGCCGAAGAGGCCGGATGGATTCGGCCACAAGACAATCCGGCGCGGCAGCTGCGCATCCCGTCGCGGCGGGCATCCCACCGGTACGCGATCCCCTCGGGGCAGGTCGCCGAGATCTGCCAGGTCGCCTCCACCTCCGGCGACGACCCCGACCTCGATTCGTTGATCCTGCGATTCCACCTCGAAACCGCGTGTCGGCGCGGCGGCGCGTTGGCGTTGCGTCCCCAGGATCTCGACCGTGACCAGTGCCTGGTGTACCTGCGCGAGAAGGGCGGCTCGGATCGCTGGCAGCCGGTGTCGCCGACATTGATGCGGCATCTGGATGACCACGCCGCGCAGCGCGGGGCACCTTTCACCGGTCAGTTGCTGCGGTATCGGCACGGGCGCCCGATCACCACCCGCCGATACGACTACATCTGGAGCCGAATCGGCGAGACGCTGCCATGGGTGACCACTCAAGGCGTGACCGCCCACTGGCTGCGTCACACTACTCTGACCTGGGTCGAACGGACGTTCAGCTATGCCGTGGCCCGGAGCTTCGCCGGGCACCAGGGCAAGAGTTCCGGCACGACCGACACCTACGTCAAGTCACACCTGCACGAAGTCGCCGCCGCACTGGCGGTCCTCACCGGTGAGCCGCATCCTCTCGCGCGCGGTGTCGGATAGGCGGGCACATCGAATGCCGCCCCCTGCGGCGATGCGGGTGTTCGTTTCCGAATCCCCAGGGACGCCTAGAAACTCTGGCTCTTGCGGAGAAACGGCCCGGCAGGAAACCCTGCCGGGCCGCGCATGTCTGATGGGTTAGCCGATGCCAAGTTTTTCCATTGCCCAGTCCGCCGCGCCGCTGTCGTCAGCTGCGGTGAACCTGCGCGTGTAGTAGAGGGGCGGCGTCACCCACCGCACCGAGCGCCACCCGCGATCCGGGCGGACGGCCCACCCGCCGTACTCGCGCCACAGCGGGAACCCTGGACGGTCACTGCGATAGAGCCGCCGGTCACGCACAGCGATCATCCGGCGGCGTAGCCACGAGGTCAGCGCGTTTGCAGCTCGTTTCATCTCGCACATCCTCAGCACGTCATGATTCTGGGCGCTGATGGGAACGCGGTTTGCGTCGTCGACCCATCGGCCGCAGTCTCCCATATGGTGGCGACACCCTTCCATGCCCCGTCCTCACAGTCGGCGTTTGTCGCGATGTTGAGTCGAGGTACGGGGATCTGTATCGACGGCTGGGAGCTGCGGGTGGTCCAGTCGCCGCCGCGTGGCTTGAACTGCAACGTCAGATTGAGCGAGAAGGCGGCCGGGGCCGTGATGCACTCGGCGTATCCGCCGCCGATGATCTGTCCGTGCTGGTCGTAGACGGTGCCGGTATAGAAGGTGAACGTGCACGACGGCGCGGGTGCGGCCGTCGCGGTGCCGCTGGCCGGGTTGGCGATCAGAGCGACCGCGATCGGTAGTACGGCGATAAGGGTCTTGAACGTCATCAGGTGTCCCCTTCGATTCGGCAACTGCGTCGACCGGAGCTAGCTGGAGGTGTGGGTCGCGAGTGCCCGGTTGAGGATTGTTCTGGCGTCCTCTCCGTAGGCGGCCTGGGCGGCGAGTCGATCGAAGCTGCGCGCGGCCAAGGCGACGTCTTCGACACTGGTGGCGGTGACCGCGCCTGTGACGGTCTCGATATCGACCGACACCAGGTCGTTGATGACGAAAAGCGTTGCGGGAGTAACGAATGTGGCGGTGATCGGAATGATTCCGATTTCCACGTTGGTTCGGGCTGCGAGGATTTCGCGGAGGAACCGGATCTGGGATGCCATCACCAGCGGGCTGCCGACCGTGCGCAGCAAGGCGGCCTCGCTGAACAGCAGCCGGAAGCGGTGGTCGGGGGCGTCGAGTAGGGCTTGCCGGTGCAGGCGGGCGGTGACGGTGTCTTCGGTGTCGTCGGGCACCTCGAGGGCGGAGACACACGCGGAGATGACGGCGCGGGCGTAGGCGGGGGTTTGCAACAGCCCGGGGATCAGGTCTGCGCTGTACCCACGCTGGTTGGTGGTGGCATCCTCGAGGTCGACCAGGCTGCGTTGCAGGGTCGCCAATCCGTCGTCACAGGTTTCGTAGTAGCTGGTGTAGGACATAGCGATCTAACCCTTCATCTGAGGTTTGATGGTCGATGGGATCGATGGGTGGTCCCGCCCGGGATCGTGAGTGCGGGTATCCCCCGGAGGCCGCGGCGGGGGCTGCGACCTCCGAGGGAACCTCCCCACCCTCGAGGCCGGTCGGCCTCAGCGCTGGGATCGCTGACGGCCTCGAGGTATTCGGGTGGTTTCGGTGTGCGGTGTGGTCAGTAGGGGCCGTGGTTTCGGGGCTTGGCGGCGTCCAATAGTTCGCGCACGCAGGCCAGGACGGTGGTGCCGGAGGGGCGGAACGGTGTGGTCGCGGGGGCTACCCAGGTGCGGGCGATGTGGTGCTCCGGTCCCGGGGATGGCAATGCGATCTCGCCGTCTCGGACTACGGCTACGTGTGCACGCCACAGTTGAGCGACCGCGACCGGGTCACCGATCGGGTCCATGTCGGCCCGGATGAGAAAGGACCACGTTCCGGCGCGGGGGTGGCCGATGATCGGACAGGGTCCTACGTTGCGGCGGTGCAATTCGACTTTGACCCGCTGGGCGAGGTCGGCGGGCATCATGACCGCGCCGGTCGATCCGGCCGACATCATGATCCGCCCTGTTGTCGGGTCCACGAAGGTCGGCAGGCCACAAACCTTGCGGTAGAACAGGCTTCGCGTCTGCGGCGAATCCTGCGTGGCGCTGGCGTGTGCGTGCGTCACTGCTCACCCCTCTAGCGAGGTCTCGCCCGGGGTCGTGGTGGCGAGAGCAACGATGCGGTCGATGTCGGTGACCTCGCATCCGAACCCGGCGGCCTCGAGTAGATCGGTGAGTTCACCGACTGTCAGCGGCCATTCGCCATAGGTCGACAGCAGCCCGACCGCTTCGGCGTGGGGCAGGTGTGGGTAGAACGTTTCGGCGACAGCGGCGCGCATCGCCTCGACGGACAGGGGCGGGTCGGGTTGGATCTGGTCGGCCAGGATCAACCGTCCGTCTGCGGCGATCACGCGCCGGAACTCCCGCAACACCGCCAACTGTTGGGTGGGCGGGACGTGGTGGAGGGTGAAGGTCGACACGACCAGATCGAACGCGCCGTCGTCGAACGGCAACGCGCACAGGTCGGCGTAGACGAACGCGAGCGCTCCCCGCGGCTTGCGGGGTGCGTGCAGTCGGGCTTGGTGCAGCATCGCCGGTGACAGGTCGCATCCGACGATCTCGGACTCGGGGTGTAGGTCCTGGATCAGTCGCGCCATCGTCCGGCCGCTGCCGGTGCCCGCGTCCAGTGCCACGCATCGGCCGGTGGGCAGTTGCCGCGATATCTGGTTCAGAACCTGTTCGCGGACGGGGGCTTGGGTGAAGTCGGAATCGAACCCGTCGGCTCGGCGGTCCCAGTGGGCTTCGCGCGCTTCGATTCCCGGGTCCTCGGTGTGGGTGTCGTATTCGGTACTCATGCCAGGGCCTCGAGGTCGATCGGCGAACTTGCACCGAGGTGATCGGTCAACAGCGCGGCCAACCGGTCGCGCGCGTCGGTCAGGTCGCCGGGCTCGCGGCCGGGGCCAGCGTGGACGATGAACAGGGTGTCGGTGGTCGCCGAGGTGGCTTTGGACTTCTCGCACTGACGGACCTCGAGGCGACACAACACGTCGGTGTCATCGAGGTAGGCGTACTCCCCGGCAGGCACCGGTACCGGTTCGGTCGCGCCGAGGGGCACGAACCGTTCGGTGCCGGTCGTCATCGCCAACCGCACATCTCCGGTGATCGTCGTCAGGTCGTGTGCGCCGAACGCCAACCGGGTCTGTGCCGACACGAGGTTGTAGATGTCGACGAGTGGATTGATGCGGGGCAGCCGACCGGCGCGGTGCAGCAACCGGTGCAGGGTTTCCGGAGCGGCAACCTCGCTTTTCGCGGCCTTGCCGACCAGGGTGTGTACGGCGCGGAACGCTTTGAACTCGGGTTCGGTCTTGAGGGTCTTCGGATCGGTCGCGGCCAGCAACGCCTTTTCGGCGGTTTCGATGGTGTGGTCGAGTTCGGGACTGGACTGTTCGGGCACGGTGATGCCGACGACGACGAACGCGATGGCCCGGATGCCGAGGTCGCTGACCTGTGGATCGATACTGAACGCGGTCACTACATCTCCTGACTGAGTTGGACGAATCGGTGAAAGGACGCTTTGCTCAGGCTCGGGTAGTCCGCCCGGCACTCGGTTTCCGAGACAGTCGGTACAAACGGTTCAGCATCGACTGTTGTTGTGGTGCAACGGTTGTGATTGCGAGCCATGGCGGTAGCAGGACGGAGGCCGCGCCGCAGGGCGATGGTTCATCGAACCTGTCGTCGTGGTCACCGGTGCCGGGAGATGATTCATCCCGGCACCGGGACGGTTGTGTGGTCCACTCGCGGACGGCGGCGGCGACTCGGGACAGCTCCAGCGCCGAAGCACCGATGTAGTCGGACGGGGCGGGGCCGAAACCGGCGAGGTGGCGACCGGGATTGCGCTGCGGCAGCACGTTCGAGCGGATCAGTCCGAGGCTCTCGAGGTTCGCGAGCGTCGCAGCAAGCTCGCATGCGGCGGTGGATCCAGCTGATTGAGCAGAGGTGGCGGGTGGAATACCACGCGAGGAAGCGACCTGTCGTGTCATGGGTGTGCTCGCTTCAATTCGTCGGAACATCTCATCTGCGGGGCCTCCTGGTGACGCACGTTCCAGCAGCGCGGGGTACCGGTCGAGAGATTGCGACGGATTCCCCTGTAACGGGCTCTGATTCACATCGTCGCGGTCTGACAGTCCCGCTAGGAACCGCGTAGTGGTGGGGTACCGTGGGCGTATCGTGTGCATTTCCCAGGTCAGGGGTGCTGTGAAGCAGGAAGCGGCGATGATACGAGGACGGGGCTGGACCGGATTCGAAGCGGCTGCGCTTCAAGAAGCGATGCGCCTGTCGATACGGGATTTCGCCGGATTGCTGGGTGTCGAGACGACCACTGTCACCAATTGGCGCGCGGGCCTCAGCGGCGTGAAACCTAGGTCTGCGGCGCAATCGATCTTGGACACTGCCTACCTACACCACGCAACTCCGGAGGACAGGGCACGATTCGATCAGATCGTGGCTGAAGGGGAAGCCGCTTGGAGAAGCCGACACCTTCCGTCACAGCGTGCAACCACGGCACCACCGATAGCCGCACTCGCCGCCCGCTCGGAGGGCGGAAGTCTGTCGATACTCGGGACCGAAGTCGACCGATTGTCGGAACTCGCTTCCGTCCCGATGGGCTCGGAGCAAGTGCTCGATCACAGCGCCGCGACATCACTGATGCGGTCGCGAGCGGCATCGGAAAGGTGCCTGGCCAGCTTCGCGGCCGTCACTGATCTGCTGGCCGGCCAGCGTCAGAGCATCGGTCCCGATGCGCTGATCGGACCGATTGAAGCTCACCGAGACGCGGTAGCTGCCCTGTTCCGTGCTGCATCCGACGATCGCAGCAAGCAGCACGCCGGGGCACTCCTGGGTGAGACGTCCGTGGTGGCGAGCCGAGTGTGGAGCGCCATCGGTGACAGGTCGATGGCGCTCACCCACTGCGCGTTCGCCCGCAAACTTGCAGATCAGTTGCAGGACAAGATGATGGGCGGGATCGCGCGCATATTCGAAAGCAACTTGCGGTCCGACGCCGCGACACTCATCAGTTCGGATGGCGATGTCGTCATCGGGCTCCGGATACTGAAGGAGGCTGCCGATGTCGCCGACTTCCTGCCGCCCGCCGCGCGAGCACGGATCGGGGCTGAGCAAGCACAAGCCTATGCGGTACTGGAACTGCGGGAAGAATGCGAGGAAGCGCTGGTTCGTGCGCAGCGCGCCGTCGAGGATATCGACGATACCGATCGCTCAGGCTTGTTCAGCGACTGGAACACCACCCGCATTCAGGTCTATGTCGGTACGTGCCAACTCCTCCTCGGCCAACCCAAGCGCGCGATTGCAGCGCTCACCGAAGCGTTGACCACCTCTGACGGTGACAGTCCCAACGTCGCCCTCGCCGCGAGGGTAGACCTCGCCAGCGCCTACGCGCTGTCCGGCGAGCTAGACGAGGGTTGCCGAATCCTCGGTGACACCTACTACGCACTTGCAGCCATGGGCAATCATCGCGGAATCGAACGCGCACAACGCGCCATCGAAAGGATGGCCCGGTGGCAGCACGAACGTCCCGTTCTCGCGATGCGGGAACGAATCGACAGCATCAACGGCTATTGATCGACCCTCGACCTCATCGTTGCGCGTATTGCCTCCACAACCGTATCCGGCTCGAGTCGATCGACAACTGCATCGGGTGAGTGCTCCGAGAGCTCTTCGGCCGTCAATCGGTGCGCCACGGCGACGACCCCGAAACCCGCATGGCGAGCGGTAGCGATGTCGTTCGGCGCATCGCCGACGATGACCGTTCGTGCCGGGTCGAGCGGATACCCGAACCTCGCTGCATAGCGGTCGGCCACAAACGCGGGCAGATCGAACCTGTCTCGAGCATCCGAGCCGAACGCGCCGATGTCTAGATCGAGCTGTGAATCAAGACCCGCAACAGCAAGTTTGAACGCGGCCGAAACCTTCAGATTGCCAGTGAGTGCGGTCTGAATGTATCCGTGCTCCGCCAGGGCCGCGATAGTGCTGGCGGCACCGGGGTAGGCAGCTTGGTCGCGGGCAAGCTCCGCCTCCCCCTGTGACATGACATCCATCAGCACCTCCGGGTAGCGGCTGAGACCTTCTTCTGCCGCCCCTTCAGCGATCCCGGAGGCGATCGCGGTGTCGACGACGATTGATTCGTCGGTATAGCCATGTACGCGTGAGGAGGGGAAGACGACGGCGGACTCCGCGAGGTGGTACGTGCTGGCCACGGCCCGCCGAAGCCAGCGCAAGTCTGCGGGGATCAGCGTTCCGTCGACATCCCAGACAATGAGTCCCGCATGTGTCTCACCCATGCTCACGGATTCTTGCAGACCGTGTTCCCTCCCGCAGGTGGCGCGCGATCCGCACGGGATTCTCAAGCTGACCCGTTTGGTCGGTGTTGCGATCCTGGCATCGCTCCATCTGCAAGAGGTGAGGTTTTTCGCCGCCCCGTAGCGTCACGACGTGGTGAGTGAGACGGTTGAAGGACCCACCGCATCGAATGCGTCGGCAGTGGCCCGGCGCGATGCTCTGGTGCTGGTGTTCGCCGCTGGGGCGGTGATCGGTGTGCTCGGTGGGCTGATCGGTCTTGGTGGCGCGGAGTTTCGGTTGCCGCTGTTGATCGGATTGTTCGGGTTCGCGGCGCTGCACGCGGTGATTCTGAACAAGGCGATGAGCCTGATCGTGGTACTCACCGCCCTACCCGCCCGGCTGCTAGCGCTCCCCTACACCGAGGTGAGCCAACATTGGACGATCGCCGCGAACCTGCTCGTCGGCAGTCTCGCCGGCGCATGGCTCGGTGCGGGGTGGGCTACACGGATGCATTCGCGCACTCTGTACCGGGTTCTGGCGTTGCTGCTTGTGCTGATCGCCGCGGCGCTGGCGGTAGGCCATCTCGGACACGTCGGCACCCTGGAGCTGCCGACAGTCGCGCGGGTCTGCGCCGCCGTCGTCGCAGGCGTCGGGATCGGGATCGTTGCCGCGCTGATGGGCGTGGCCGGTGGCGAGTTACTGATTCCGACGATCGTGCTGCTGCTCGGGGTCGATATCAAAGTCGCCGGGAGCTTGTCGTTGATGGTGTCGCTGCCGACGATACTGGTCGCGTTCGCCCGCTACAGCCGCGATCAGAGCTTCCAAATCCTGCGCGGCAACACTCGTTTCGTGCTCGTCATGGCGGGCGGGTCGATCGCGGGAACCATCGTCGGTGGCCTGTTGCTGGGTGTGGTCCCCAGTGCGGCGCTCATTCCGATCCTGACTGCGCTGATGCTCATTTCCGCGTTCAAGGTCTGGCGTCACCGGTAGCCGGTAGACAGCGGCGGTGATTCGTCGAGGTCAAGCTGAGCGTGGGGCGTACATGATGACCGCGACGCCGACCAGGCAGATCACCGCGCCGATCACGTCCCACCGGTCGGGCCGGAACCCATCGAGCGCCATGCCCCACAGCAGCGATCCGGCCACGAAAACCCCGCCGTAGGCGGCGAGGATGCGCCCGAAGTTGGCGTCGGGCTGCAACGTTGCGACGAATCCGTAGATGCCCAGTGCGATCACACCAGCACCGATCCAGGCCCAGCCGCGGTGCTCCCGTACTCCTTGCCAGACCAGCCAGGCCCCGCCGATCTCGGCGATAGCAGCCAGGACGAACAGCAGGATCGAGCGCACCACGGTCATCGGCTGAGCCTAATTGTCTGGTTCACGGGGTGGTGACCGTGGCTGAGCACCCACACGCCGAGCCCGCACACGACCCTGCTCCCTCGCCGGTGCCTGCGCTACTGCATCCGCGACGACGTGCCCGTGTGCGGGACCAGACCAACCCGGCAACTCCGATCCCGATCAGCGCGAAGCCGAGCGGTTCTAGCCAGGACACGCTGACCAACACAGTGCCGCTGCCGAGGACCCCGGCCGCGATCAGGATCGGGGCCAGGCAACAGCCGACACACAGCAGCGCTCCCGCACCGATCGGTGCCCACCAGCGCCGTGTCTTGGTGTTCGGTTCAGCAGCCACAGCCGTTACCTCCGGCGCTCGGGGTGGGGATGCCGTCCTCGAATTGGACTGGGCAGGAAGGGATTTCACTGCACGCAAGTAGGTCGTCACAGCCCGCCGCCAGCGCCGCGCGTAGCGTGTCGCGCACTGCGGTCAGTTCGGCGAGCTTGGCGTCGACCTCGGCCAGTTTCTGCGCCGCCCGGGCTTGTAGCCCGGTATCAGTGCGGCGACGCCGAGTCCCGGGTTGTGTGGCTGCCAGTAGCTCGGCGACTTCGTCGAGAGTGAATCCGAGGCGTTGGGCGGCCTTGATGACTCGCATTACGGTGACGGCTTGCTCGGAGTAGAGGCGATGCCCGCCCAGGGAGCGGTCCGGTTCGGCCAGCAACCCGCGGCGTTCGTAGTAGCGCAGGGTCTGCGCGTTTACTCCTGCGGCGGCGGCGAGCTCGCTGGTGCGCAGTCCGGCTGTCATCGCCGGGCCTCGATCGCGGCCTCGACGCGGGCGGCGAACGCGTCGAGTACCTCGACGTAGGCTGCCGGGACGCCGACCTGCATCACCAGGCCGGTGCCGGTGGTGTTGAAGTCGAAGGTGAAGAACGAGCAGCAGCTCGTCTCCCGTGCGGCGAGGTCCCGGGCCACGGCTTCTGCGTCGGCGGCAAGGACCAGGTCCAGCCGCGTCGGTGCGGTCCGGGTCGTACTGTGGACCGACTCGGCGAAGAACCGGTCGAACTCGGCGATCCGGATCGGTTGTTCGGTGGTGGGCAGGGTGCATGCGTCTGGCACCCAGTTGCCCTGAGCTGGTGAGATCGTCATGAATCCACGGTAAGCCTGTACCTGGGTACAGGATGCAAGTGCTGATTCCAGCCAGATCCGACGCTGTCATGGGGCAGATTGACTGGGCGTCCGCAACTACCAGTCGGCCCCGTAGCCGGGGTCGTGCTGTCGATGGTGGTCCGGAGTGAACTCGTCGATGCTGTTGTCTTCCCGGTCGTCCTCTGCGTAGATGTCGCCGAGTACGAGGTCTACGGCTTCGCTGATGGCTCGACCGGCGGGATGAGGTTCGTGGGTGTCCTCGATGGTGTCGGGGGCGGTGAGGTCGGTGTCGGTGATTTCCAGACGTGCCCAGAGCGCGGCGGCGGGCATTTCGTCGGGCAGCGGGCGGGTCCGGCCGGCCTCGGCGAGCTGGTGTTCTATGTCGATTCCGGCGTCGGCGGCGGCGTCGATGTGGGTGGCGATGACGGGCCACGTGGGGTCGGCGCTGATGCGGGGGTCGATGCGGTCGACGGTCGGTGCCCATCGGTGTTGCGGTAAGTCGATGCTGCTGTCGGCCTCGCGGATGCGGCGTTGCAGTCGTTGTTGGTGGGTGCGTTCGATGGCGAGGTGTCGGGTGGGTCCGGTCGGGCAGTGGTCGGTCTCGGGTACGTGCAGTCCGGCACGCCAGATGGCGAGGTCGGTGAGCAGTTCAGGGTCTCGTCCGAGTAGCGGTCGTGCCCACTTGGGGGCTGTGCTGGGAGTCCAGGTACGGGCGGTGTCGCTGATCTGTCGGGCGAGTTCGGCCACGATCCGTTCTCGTGCTTGTACGGGGGCGAGCGTGGCGGGATCGGCGGCATCGGTGGTGGTGATGGGGAGGCCGGGCGTCCAGGCCAGTGGGCCGGGTCCAGCGGAGTGGTTACCGGTGGTGTCCAATCGCCAGTCCAGAACGGCGGCGGGGTCGGTAACTGTATCGAGTTCGCGGGCGGCGATGGCGGTGCGCAGCTCGGCGATCGGGTCGGCTCCGCTGAGGGCGATCATGGCCAGATGCTGGCGTAGGACCGGGTAGGCGTCGCAGTCGGTAAGTCCCGGGACGAGACGTTCGGCGACGCGGTCGATGGTGTCGAGTCGCGTTGTGCCGACAGCGTGTTCGGCGGTCAGGCCGAGTGTGTCGAGGTAGATGTCGACGGCCCGGCCGATGCGGCGTGCGGGGTCGAGGGCGTCGCGGAGTTCGGTGTGGGCGGACTTGCGGGTGCCGTCACGGTCGAGAACGTGGGTCAGGTGTTCTACGGCGGTGCGGGGGTACTGGGCGGCGACGGTGTAGATGTCGCCTTCGGCGCCGTCGAGGGCGGTGGCGATGTAGGCGTGGTTGGTGTGGCGTCCGCGCGTCATCGCGACGTAGAACTGTTGGCGTGACTCACGCCCGGACAGGGCGACGTGGCAGGAATCCGCGGTGATGCCTTCCGCGGAATCGATGGTGGTGGCGTAGCCCAGGTGTAGGTGTTCACGCACATACTCACCCGGCAAGCGCACAACAGCTGCCGTGTCGCGCCCGTGTACGCGCCGCTCGACGGTCACCGATTCGTCGGAATGAACCTGACGAATGGTCCAGGTGTAGCCGTTGCGGACCCAATCGTGGTCTCCCAGTCGGAGTCGGCGATCGTTGCGGCGGGTGCGTACGGTGTCGCCGACTGACGCCACCAACCCGTCACCGAGGAACACATGTAGGTCGGCTGCGGTGCCCATGGGTGGGTCACTGTGGGCGATCCGGTGTGCGCGGGCGCGCACGTTCAACTCGGTCACGATGTCGTGGGTGGGTGCGAGCATGACCGCGTCGGAGCCGTTGGCGGTGTCGGCGGCCCATGCTCGGTAGGTGTCGTCGTAGACGCTGCCGAGGTGTCCAGCGTGGATTCGGCCGTTGTCGAGGTACCAGGCGAGTGCGGTCGAATCGCCGTCGCGGAGGCGTTTGGAGGCGAGCGCTTCTCCTCGTTGGGTGAATCGCACGACCTCGGACAGGGTCGGTGTCTGTTGTGGTGAGGCGTCGGCCATGTCGGCGTCGACGCCACCGGCGTCGATCGCTGGGAGCTGTTGGTCGTCGCCGATGCATCGCACGGTCGCGCCTCGCCCGGTCAGATACCGAAGCAGTTGCAGGCGTTTGGCGGTCGGGAGGGTGACGTGTTCGTCGACGATGACCAGTGTCATGTCGTCGATGTCGAGTACCCATTGCGGTAGGACCGGCGGGTGTTCGGTGGTCGCGGTGTCGCTGTGGTGACGGTCGATGACGTGGAGAAGTTTGTCCACGGTTTCGGCACGTGTGCCGATCGACTCACCCAGCACGGACGCGGCGGCGGCCGTAGGCGCCATGCCCAGCACGGTCCCTCCGGCGGATTCCCATGCGGTGGTGAGGACTTCCATGGCGGTGGTCTTTCCGGTTCCGGCGGGAGCGTTGGCGGTGTGTACGCGCAGTCCGGCGCTGGCGAAGGATTCGATGACGCGGATCTGGCCGGGGTTCAGTGGCCGATCGGGGTTCGCGGTGTTGTAGTCCGCGACCGCGAGTGCTACGTGTCCGGGGTCGAGGATGCGTCCGCCGGGTTCGACCGAGAGGGCGATGAGTTCGGCTTCGTCGGCGAGTGTGGATTCGGTGGTGTAGATCCGGGAGTTCGCGCGGGTGTGCATCGGGGTGCCGTCACGGCGGCGTAGCCAGGTCGGGACCGCGCGGAGGTCGGGTTGCTCGGTCATGTCGGGGTCGCCGCGTGCGATGGCCGAGGTCGGTGAGAGTGCTTGTTCGACAACCTCATCGGCGACGCGTGACCAGTCGTCGGGGGCCACGTTGCCGCGGAGTTGGCGTTCGACTTCGGCACGGAGGTTGAACTCCCGCCAGGTCGCGCGGCGTTCGGAGACCGCCGCCAGCGCTTGGTCGGCGATGTGGGTGATGAACGCACGATCCGGTACCGGACGCGGCGCGTGTGGGGCGGCCAGGACGCGGGGAATAATGGCGTCGACGGCGGCGGGGCCGCCCAGTAGCGCTTCGGCTTCGGCCCGCCAGGTGGCGCGTTGCTCGGCACGGGAACGCGGAGCATGCTTCTTGGGGCGGGTTTCCAAGGTGGCGCGTTGGGCCAGATGGTGCACCTGGTCTGGTCCAGGTTCATGCCCGAATTCGGCTTGCCATTGGGCGGTAAGGGTATCGAGTCGGTCGGTGATCGCGGCTGCGCGCCGGGACCAGTGGTGGATCAGCTCCAGGGGGACGCCGACGATTTCGCGGACTCGGACTTGGTCGGGGGTGCGGTCGGGGCGGGTTTCGAACCGGATTCCCAGTGCGATTTCCAGGTGGTGCTCGACGCGGGTGTCGAAGATTTCCGAGATCGTGACACCACTTTCGTGGAGAATTTTGCCGTCGATGGTGCGCCATTTGCCGTCAAGGGTCAGGACCCGGTTGCTCACCAGGACATGGAGGTGCAAGTCGGGGTCACCGGCGCGGGAGTCGCGGTGCAAGAACGTGGCGGCGATGATGCCTTCCACCTCGACCTGCCGGACACCGTTGCGCCCCAACCGTGTGAACAGAGCGTTGTCCTCGGCGAAGGTCAATGCGTCGGTGACCGCGCGGCGGACGGCGGTCTCGATGATCGTCTGCATATCGGGTGTGCCGATCGCCCACAACACCGCGATGCTCTTGACCGCGCTGAAGGTGAAGTCGTAGCCGGCGACTGCGGTGCGGTCCGGGCGCGTGTTCTTGGCGATCCATCCGGACAGTTCGCGTGCGTCCAGGGGTGGGCGTTTGTACTCGGTGGTGAACATGGCCTTCGCGACCTCGGTGCGGATGTGGGCCCGGGTGTCGTCGGGGATGTGGGCGGTGACGCAGGCTCCCATGCTGGTGTTGTGGTCGCGGTATGCCTGGGACTTGGCTTTTCGGTACTCGGAGACCGAGGTGTAGATCGCGTATCTGTTGCCGAGCCGGGTGGCCTTTTCTGCTCGCTTGGCGGCTTCGGCGGGCGGGACTCCGAGGTCGAGGTGCTGGGCTTCGGCGCGTTCGCGGACCGTATCGGCGTTCGGGTGCAGCCCTTCCCCGAACAGATTCCGCATCTGGTCTTCGGTGACCTCCGAGCCTTCCTCGATGCCGAGTGCGGACAGTCCGGTGCCGTACCAGGTTCCGGGAGCCTCTCCGTGCTCGTCGTAGTACTGCGACAGGGAGGCCCGCCCGCGTTCGGTGTCGTTGGCGGCGGTTCTCCGCATGTAGTACTCGTAGCCGCCACCTGCGGCGACTTTGTGCATTGTCGCGACCATGCCTCTATGAGGCACCCGCGAATTCGACTGCCGCAAGGGGCAATTGAGGCGGTCTGATGGCAGTCGACAACTTTGGACAACTCTGGACAACTTTCGACAACCGCCGTTATCGAATTGTGTCCGGACTGCGGTCCTGAGAACCCGAAGAACCCTGAGATGCAAGATGTCTGATCGTTTTAAGGGGGAAGAGAGAGTGGAGGTTTGGATCGGGAGGTGGTGTGAGCGTGACGGTGGAGTTTGGGCGGCGTGGGCTAGCGGTGTAGCGGGGTGTTTTGCGGAAGTTTGGTTGAGCGGAGTGATGCACGTTCCGATTGATGCCGGGGCGGATCAGAATTGAAGTCAGAGCCGACCCAGGCGAGACGGCCGACGGCCGACGGCCGACGGCCGACGATCAGCGCCAGCAATCATGCAGTGCACGTGCGTATTACCGGTGTCTCGGACCTCGGCGGGCTGGTGGCGTGAGCGGTCGAGTTCAGGTCTACTGGAATATGGAAGAGCCATTGATCGGGCAGAAAGGTTGTCCGATGTTCATTCATGCTCTTCTCGATCTCGGCTCGGCCGTGTGGAATGGCGACCGCGGCGGAATCTTTCGAGTGGTCCGGAGTCGGCGATGACTGAGTCTCCGCATGACATCGCGCGACGGCTTCTCGAGCAACTCGGTGTTCAGGCCGAAGACCTTGTGTCCAGATCGAATCCCGGACCGGTCCCGACCTTCGACGAGTACATCGCCCGCATCATCCCGACGGTCCGGGTGGGAACGTTGCGGACATACCGGCCGTATTGGCAGCGGCTGTGCGAGGACTGGGGTTCGCGGCGCATCGACGATCCGACGACGTTGGAGATGCAGGCGCTGGTCGAGCAGACCCGCGCCCGGGCGGTGTATCGACGTAACTCCCGCGACGGTCGGTCAGCTGCCGAACACATGGTCGGTGCGCTGCGGTACTTGTACCGCTACGCTGCCAGCGAGGGCTATGTCCGAACGGTCAACGCCGCCACGGAGTTGGCGAAGCCGCCCCGGCTTCCGAGCCCACGCGGTGCCATCGCGGCCGATCGGCTGGGCGCGATCATCGAGGCGGTGACCACGACCGGTGATGACACCGAACTGGACGCGCTGCTGCTGCGCCTGCATCTCGAGACGGCGTGCCGCACCGGTAGCGCGCTGGCGCTGCGTCCCTCGGACTTGGATGGCGGGCAGCGGTTGGTCAAGCTGCGTGGAAAGGGTGGCACGGTTCATTGGCAGCCGGTCTCGTCGATCTTGCTGGCGATGCTCACCGCCCATTGCGATCGGGGTGCGGCGCCGGGTGAGCAGTTGTTGCGCTACCGGCACGGTCGTCCGATCACCCGCCGCCGGTATGACCACTTGTGGATGCGCGCGAGTCGTGAACTGCCGTGGGTGGCGACCCAGCAGATCAGTACGCATTGGCTTCGGCACACGGTGTTGACCTGGGTGGAGCGAAACTTCGGCTTCGCTGTTGCTCGAGCGTTTGCCGCCCATGCGATCCAGTACACCCCCGGCGGTGCCACGTTGACCTACGTTCGGGCCAGCGTCCACGAGGTCGCGGGTGCGCTGTCGGCACTCACCGGTGAGGTTCATCCGCTGGCCGGGGACCAGGTGACTACCCCACCGGTGTTGCCGCCGTTGCCACTTCCGCACGGGCCCAGTGCTCGGCGCCGCTGAGCACGGACGCTGTCTAGGCCGAGACGGTCAGCCCGGCGCGGATCTGCTCGGTGAGCTGCGTGATGCGGGTGGCGATGTCGTCGCGGACGAGCCGCATGCGGTCGATGCCGTCGATGCCGCGTTCGGAGGGCTCGTCGGTGATCCAGGTCTGGACGGGAAGCCCTTCGGGGGCTTCGACTTTCGCCTCGGCGCCGAGGACGACGACGAGGTCGATGCCGGAGTAGAGGTTCGGGTCGATCGGTTTGGGGTGTTCGCCATCGGTGCTGGCGCCGACTTCGTCGAGGACCTGCACCGACAGGGCGTTGAGGCCGGAGCCGGGATCGGTTCCGGCGGAGTGGACTTCGATGTCGGGACCGGCGGTCTGGCGCATCAGTGCGGCGGCCATCTGGGATTTGCCGCTGTTGCGGACGCAGACGAACAGCACGGTGGGTCGTTTCGCGGCGGCTGTGTCGGCGGCTTGGTGGGTGAGCCAGCGTTCGGTGTCGATTGCTGCGGCGCAGCCGGATCCGGCGGCGGTGATGGCTTGGCGGTACCGGTGGTCGACGAGGTCTCCGGCGGCGAAGACGCCGGGCAGTGAGGTCGCGGTCGAGGATGGTGCGACGGTGACGTAGCCGTTGTCGTCGAGGTCGACCTGGTCGGCGACGAGGGTGCTGCGTGGTTGGTGACCGATGGCGACGAACACTCCGGTGACGGGCAGTTCGCGGGTCTCGGAGGTGGTGGCGTCGGCGATGGTCAGGCTCGTGACGGTGGTGTCGCCGTTGACGCGCTCGACGGTGGTGTTGGTGAGGAAGGTGATCTTGTCGTTGTGGCGGGCCCGGTCGAGCATGATGCGGGAGGCTCGGAAGGTTTCGCTGCGGTGGACGACGGTGACGCTGCGCGCGAACTTGGTGAGGAAGATGGCCTCCTCCATCGCGGAGTCGCCACCGCCGATGACAGCGATGTCGTGGTCGCGGAAGAAGAACCCGTCGCAGGTCGCGCAGGCGCTGACGCCGCGGCCGAGCAGTTCTTGTTCGCCGGGTATGCCGAGGTAGCGGGCCGCGGCGCCCATGGCGAGGATCACCGTCCGTGCCCGGTACCGGACGCCTCCGGCGACGATGGTTTTGATCGGGTCGCGCAAGTGCAGTTCTTCGACGTCTTCGGTGCGCAGGTCTGCGCCGAATCGTTGGGCCTGTTCGCGCATTTCGGCCATCAGCTCGGGGCCGGTGATGCCGGTGCGGAAGCCGGGGAAGTTCTCGACCTCGGTGGTGGTCATCAGCGCGCCGCCGAATTGGGTGCCCTCGAAGACCAGGGGCGCGAGTTCGGCGCGGGCGGTGTAGATGGCGGCGGTGTACCCGGCCGGCCCGGATCCGACGATGACGACGTCGTGGACTCGGTCGTCATCGACCACCGTCGGCACCAGCGGTTCCGCGGTGGTGATGGTAGTAGCCAGGGTGATCCCGAAGTCGGCGGGCATGGGTCAACGCTCCTGAAACGAGTTGATCGCGGTGGTCAACGCGGGATGTCGGAGAAGGGTGCAGGGCGGCTTGTGCGATCCGTCCTTGATTCCACATTATTAGTCAGCGATGATTGAGTCAATGAACACTGAGTGGAATGATGATGTCTTGGCCCGCCGGGTCGCGGTCCACGCGGCGTTGGCCGATCCCGCGCGCCTGCGGATCGTCGACGTACTGTCGGTGGGCGATGCCTCCCCCACCGATCTGGCGACGATGTTGGGCATGCGGTCGAACCTTGTCGCCCACCATCTGCAAACCCTCACCGATGCCGGAGTCGTGACGCGGCGGCGGTCCGAGGGCGACCGTCGCCGCACCTACGTTCGGCTGTTGCCACACGCCCTGGCGCCACTGCCGTCGACGACGGTGATGGCCGCGCAGCGGGTGTTGTTCGTGTGCACCGCGAACTCGGCGCGCTCCCAGCTGGCTGCTGCCCTGTGGTGTCGGGCCAGCGAGCTCCCGGCGACCTCAGCGGGCACCCATCCCGCCGAGCGGATCAATCCGGGCGCGGTCGGCGTCGCGCAACGGCGTGGGCTGGCGTTGGTGTCGGCGGCGCCGCAGCGGCTCGATGATGTTCTGCGCGAGGGTGATCTGGTGGTGTCGGTGTGCGACCGCGCGCACGAGGAACTGCTGGATGTTCCGATGCTGCATTGGTCGGTTCCCGATCCGGTCGGCGCTGAGGACGGCGCCGCGTTCGATCTCGCGTTCGACGACCTGTCCACTCGCGTCGATGCATTGGCCCGGCACGTCCATTGCGCCTGATCCCCGGTCGGTCCGATGCGGCCGACCTAGGGCGATCCACCGTTGTCGTTTTCCCGGCTTCCACGAGTGCATGGGCGCACGGAGACTGGTGAGGACTGCCGCGCTGGGGCAGCGCTACGGGAGCCCAGGCGGCCGATCCGGGCTGCGGATCGTCAGCTGTTCGCGATGGAAGTCGAAATGCTTTGCTGGATAACGATATACGTCCTCGAGTGTCATGTAGTCGCTGAAGAAGGGATCCCACCGGGTCGGGAAATGCATGCCACGGGCCAGGCTCGCCTCGGGCTCGGATGCCAGGCTCGCGCGGAGCGATCCGATCACGCGGTCGAGCTTGCGACCCATCCGGTGCCGGTCGTACACCCGCGCTGCCGCACACGAGCCTCGGTAGTTGATCCAATCGAACGGCCGCGTCCCCGCGTCGAGCATTCGCGCGAACGCGTGGCTCACCCCCGTCGGCAACCGACCCAGCAGCCGCACCAGCACCAGCAGCCGCTGCACAACCATGTAACCGAACACCATGTGGAACAACAACTGTTCATTGGTCCACCGCGTACCCTGCGAGCGGCGTTCGAAGTCGTCCGCATCCACAGAGTCCAACAGCTCGTGGAACTCCCGGCGGACACGCTCGAGCTCGGCATCGATCCCGGCCCGGTCGACAATGCGATCGTCGCTCATCTCACGCCGCCCTCCACATCACCTATCTCGATTGTCCTCGCTCGCTCGGCTACCCCACCACCTGGTGTCGCCGAGCCGAATCGGCAAGCAAGCGATCCACAGCGGCCGGAAGCCGGTTGGGCCGAGCTGGGCGGGTTCGGCGTCGATGTCGACCTCGATCGCGCCGAAGAGATTGACCTGAAGACCGCATCGACCCTGGCCGATTCTCGGGCGTGACCGCATCCTCCGTGCCGCGACCCGACGCCGGACGGGGTGGTGGTGCGGAGCGTGCAGCTGTACAGGCTGATCAGCTCTGCCTCGCAGCCTGCGTCAAGTCAAACGGGTGAATCATGCGTTGGATGCACGATCCTGGGCAGAGTCGCAGTTCGATCGTCATCATCGCAATGAACGGGATGGATCCCGGCTACCCTAGCTACCAGCTGATTTGGACAACGTGATCATGCTTTCGATGCAATTCTTCGCAGAAGCCTGCTCACCGCGTCATCGCGGTCATGACGACGTCCTTACGAGTCGATGAGCTTGGGTGTGCGTGGGATGGTCGCGATGGCGATGACCGCCGCGACGGCCGCGATGACGGCGAGGACGAGGTAGGTGCGGGCCCAGGTACCGGTCCAGCTCATCAGCGCCGTGCCGGCGAACGGTGCGGTCGCCATCACGACGACCACAGGTGCTGACATCAGGCCGTTGAGTCGACCGTAATGGGTTGCGCCCCAACGGTCGGTGATCGCGGTCGCTTGCACCAGGGTCATGATCCCGCGGATCAGACCCGCACCTATGGACACCGCGATCAGTGCGAATACGGTGGTGACCCAGCCCAGCAGAGCGGTCGCGATGGCGGTGGTGGCGAACGCGCCGACGATGCGGGCGGCGGGGGTGGTGCGGGTCATCAGCGGGATGTAGCCGAGGCGGCCCAGGACTTGCCCGGCGCCGCCGAGGCCGAGGGTCAGTGCGGCCAGCGATGGGGAGAATCCGCGTTCGATGAGCAGGGGGACGAGGTTGAACACCCCAGCGAACGCCGCGAACGCGCCCAGGCTAAGCGCGATCACCAAGGCCAGGAACGCGGGGCTGCGGACGATTGCCTGATGGTCGTCGTCGTGCGGGGTGATCGGGGGCGGTGCTGGTGGCCACGGACCTCTGAGGCCGAACAGATGTCCGGGCACCGTGATGACCGCCAGTACGAGGGTGAGGACGAGATAGGTTGCGCGCCAATCGGTGCGCTGGATCAGGACGGCGGTCAGTGGTGCGAATACGGTGCTGGCCAGACCGGCGGCCAGCGTCAGGATCATCAGGGCTTTGACGTGGTCGGTGCCGTACCAGCGGGTCAGTGCGGCGAACGCGGGCGGGTAGAGTACCGCGCCCATCGCGACCCCGGCGACGAGCCAGCCCAGGAAGAACACCGCCGGGTTCAGGGCGAGTGCCACGACGATCAGGGCGGGGATCGCGAGGACTGATCCCGCGGTCATGACGGTTCGTGGGCCGATGCGGTCGAGGATGCGTCCGACCGGGATACCGGTGAGGGCGGCGGCGAGTTGGCCCAGGGAGAACGCCGCGGTGAGCATCGGCAGCGACCAGCCGGTGTCGGCCGAGATCGATACCGACAGGACGGGGAAGGCGTAGTAGAGGATGCCCCAGCTGGTGATCTCGGTGAGGCACAACGTGATCAGGACTCGCCGTCGCAGACCGGCACCGGGTGAAGCCGGTCCGGTCTGCGTGGCCGTCACGGTTGACGACATGGGCGGGTCAGCGCGCGGGAACCGTGAGCGTCAGCACCTCGGGCGCGGCGGGCGCGCAGCAGCCGCCTGAGCTCGCGCCGTTCGGGTCGTCGAAGACTCCGGCGCCGCCGCAGACACCGGTGTCGGGCAGGGTCAGCTCGACACGGGCGGCGGATTCGTGGTCACCGGCGAGTTCGGCGGCGATGGAACGGACCTGTTCGTAGCCGGTCATCGCCAGGAACGTCGGTGCGCGGCCGTAGCTCTTCATGCCGACCAGGTAGACGCCGGATTCGGGATGGGACAGTTCGGCGACACCGTGCGGGTAGACGGTGCCACAGGAGTGCACGTTCGGATCGATCAGCGGCGCCAGACCCACCGGGGCTTGCAGGACGGGGTCGAGTTCCAGGCGGATCTCCGACAGCCACGACAGGTCGGGGCGGAATCCGGTCAGCGCGATGACGTTGTCGATTCCGTCGAGGCGGCGCCCGTCGTCGGCAACGAGGGTCGTACGGTTGTCGTCGTCGGTTTCGACTGCGGCGGTGCGGAATCCGGTGGCCACGGTGAGCAGTCCGTCCTCGACGGCCTTTTTCGCGCGCAGTCCGAGTGCGCCACGGGCGGGCAGTTCGTCTGCTTCGCCACCGCCGAAGGTGGCATCGGTCTGGCCGCGACGCAGGACCCAGGTCAGTCGGGTGCCGGGTTCGTTCGCCAGTTGCGACAGCGCCACGATCGCGGTCAGGGCCGAGTGCCCGCTTCCGGCGATCACGGTGTGCTTAGCGCGGTAGCGCGCCAGGTCGGCGTCGGATTCGAGGTCGGGCACACGGTAGTCGACGGCCTGGTGGCCACGTTCGCCCAGTGCGGGAAGCCCTTCGCCGCCAAGGGGGTTCGGTGATGTCCAGGTGCCGGAGGCATCGATGACCGCGCGTGCCAGGATCCGGTCTTCGGATCCGTCGGCGCGGCGCAGGTGTACCGACAGAGGTTCGGTGTCGCGTCCGGAGTCCACGACGCGGTCGCGGCCGCGGCGGGCGACGCCGACGACTTCGGTGTCGTAGCGCACCGCGTCGCCGAGAGCGTCGGCGAGTGGCGTCAGATAGTCGCGGGCCCAGTCCTGGCCGGTGGGGTAATCCTCGTCGGCAGGGGCGGTCCAGTCGGTGCCGTCGAGGAGACGACGACCCGCGGGCGCGATGAGTTCGGCCCATCGGGAGAACAAGCGCACGTGATTCCACTGCGCGACCGCGGCACCGGCTCGGGAACCGCGTTCGAACACCACCACGTCCTGGCCACGTTCGCGCAGCTCGGCTGCTGCGGCGAGCCCGACGGGGCCGGCTCCTACGACGACGACAGGCAGATCGGTCATCACAAGGCTCCATTCATCGACATGCATCTATGTATTGACCCGAACTTTATCGGCCACCATCGATGAATGCAACCATCGATTGTCATCTATATAATCGGCACATGACGTCCCTGGACATGCCCACCGTCCGCGACTCCGCCGCGCCCCGCGTCGACGCCCTGTCGATCGACGACGCGACCACCTACGCCGAATGGTTCTCCTGCCTGGCCGAACCCACCCGGGTCCGGCTGTTGCACCTGGTCGCCACGCGGCCGACCGGGATCACCGTCGGCGAGCTGACCGAGTCGCTGGGCATCACCCAGCCGACCGTGTCGCATCACGTGCGCAAGCTGGCCGATGTCGGCTTCGTCGGGGTCCACAAGAGCGGCACCTCCACCGTCGTCACCGTCAACCCGGCCTGCTGCACCGGACTCCCCCACGCCGCCGACGCCGTGATGGGTGTGCTGACTCCGCGCCCGTGCTGCCCGTCGGACCTGCCTGCCGACGTCTCCGTGCGCGCGATGACCGACGGCGATTGGGATGATGTGCGCCGCATCTACGGTGAGGGCATCGCCACCGGCAACGCCACTTTCGCCACCGAGGTGCCTGACCGCGAATACCTCGACGCCGCTTGGCTGCCCGCCCACCGGTGGGTCGCCGAGATCGACGGCGAGGTTGTCGGCTGGGCCACGCTCGCCCCAGCCTCGAGCCGCGACTGCTACGCGGGTGTCGCCGAGAACTCCGTTTACGTCGCCGAGGCCGCCCGTGGACGCGGTGTCGGAAAATCGCTGCTGCACCGCCAGGTGATCGCCGCGGATGCCGACGGCCTGTGGATGGTGCAGACCTCGATCTTCCCCGAGAACCGCGCCAGCATCGCTCTGCACCATTCCGCGGGATTCCGCACCGTCGGGGTGCGAGAGCGCATCGCGGTCCTCGACGGCGTCTGGCGTGACACCGTGCTGCTCGAACGTCGCGCGGCCACCGACAGCCCCGGCATCGCGGCGGATTCCTGCGGCCTGGGAGCCTGCCGATAGCGTCGACGGTCGTCGCGTTCACCCGTTGTTCGCTTGCCCCGTGATTCGATGACCGTCAATATCGATACGTGTCGAAACCGCCCGCATCCTGTCAGCCACAGGCATCACCCTCCTGTGAGGTCATCCCGCTGACGCGTGAACCGCTCTCCGCCGAATCCGCCACCGAACTGGCTGCCGCGTTCAAGGCATTGTCGGACCCGGTGCGGCTGCGGCTGCTGAGCCTGGTCGCCAGCCACAGCGGCGGCGAAGCCTGTGTGTGCGACCTGTCCGCGGGATTCGAATTGAGCCAGCCCACCATCTCCCACCACCTCAAAGTGCTGCGCGAGGCGGGTCTGCTGTCGAGCGAACGCCGGGGGGGCCTGGGTGTACTACCGGATCGAGTCACAGGCACTGGCGCCGCTGTCGCGTCTGCTCGACATCCCTGTGATCGAAGTGGGTGCCCGGTGACCGACCACGTTCGCCGTTTGCTGGCCGAATTCGTCGGCACCGCCGCTCTCGTCGCGGTCGTGGTCGGTTCCGGTATCGCCGCTCAGCAGCTCACCGACGATGTCGCCCTGCAGTTGCTCGCCAACTCCACCGCGACCGTGTTCGGCCTCGGCGTGCTGATCCTGGTGTTCGGCCCCATCTCCGGCGCGCACTTCAATCCTGTTGTCTCGGCAGCTGATTGGCTGGCCGGACGCCGGTATGGCACCGGGCTCACCGCCACCGATGTCCTGACCTACGCCATCGCTCAGATCGCGGGCGCGATCACCGGTGCCGTTCTGTCCAACGTCATGTTCGACCTGAGCGCCTGGCAGATCTCCACCCACGACCGCATCACCACCGGCCACCTCGTCGGTGAAGTCGTCGCCACCGCCGGGCTGATCGCGGTGATCTTCGCCCTGGCCCGCAGCGGCCGCGCCGCGATGTCGGCCGCCGCCGTCGCCTCCTATATCGGCGCCGCGTACTGGTTCACCAGTTCCACCAGTTTCGCCAACCCTGCCGTCACTATCGGCCGGATCTTCTCCGACACCTTCGCCGGGATCGCGCCCGGTTCTGTGCCGGGGTTCATCCTCTCGCAGATCATCGGCGGCGCACTGGGTTTGGCGTTGATCGTCGCGCTGTATCCGCGCTCGGTAGCCGAGGCTGCCGGCAACGCGGTCATCCCCCATCCATCCACCACCGATCACTGACAACCCCCTCACTGGGAGCACACATGTCCGACAGCCCCGTCGCGCCCGCCGTTCACCTGCGCTCGACCCTGACCATCGACCAGCGCCACGCGCTCACCACCGCGGCGACCCGGCTACACGAGGCTTTCGCCGAGACCTACGGACGCGAGACCATCGAACACTTCCTCACCACCAGCTACGACGAGTTCGCCTCCCGCGCAACAGTGATCAACTATCTGCCGCTGCTGGCCGAGCGCTTCGCCCGCCAGCGCCTGCTCGCCCTGGCCAAGGTCGAGGGAAAGCTCAACACCGACAAGCCGATCGCGCTGTTCTTGTGTACCCACAACGCCGGGCGCTCCCAGATGGCGCTGGGCTGGTTCACCCACCTCGCCGGTGACCGGGCGATCGCCTGGTCGGGCGGATCGGAGCCGGGTACCCACATCAACCCGGTCGCGGTCGAAGCGATGAACGAGATCGGCATCGACATCACCGGCGAATTCCCCAAGCCCTGGACGGAGGAGATCCTGCGCGCCGCCGACGTCATCGTCACGATGGGCTGCGGCGACGCCTGCCCCATCTACCCGGGCCGCCGCTACGAGAACTGGGAACTGACCGACCCCGACCGTCAGTCTCTCGAGGTCGTGCGCGGCATCCGCGACGAGATCGGCAACCGCGTCCGCGACCTGCTCACCTCTCTCGACATCACCACCCACTGAAAGGACACCCCGTGTCGACCAAGCCCAGCGTGCTGTTTGTCTGCGTCCACAACGCCGGACGATCTCAGATGGCACAAGGCTTTCTGACCCACCTCGCCGGTGACGCCATCGAAGTGCGTTCCGCGGGCAGCGCTCCCGGCGATGCCCTCAACCCGGCTGCGGTCGAGGCGATGGCCGAAGTCGGCATCGACATCACCGGCCAGGCACCCAAGATCCTCACCCCGGATGCAGTCGAGACCTCGACGGTGGTGATCACCATGGGTTGTGGTGACGCGTGCCCGTACTTCCCGGGCGTCGACTACCGCGACTGGAAGTTGGAGGACCCGGCGGGCAAGGGCGTCGAGGCCGTCCGCCCGATCCGTGACGAAATCCGTACGCGCATCGAGAAGCTCATCGCCGAACTGATCCCGGCGTAGCGAACGCTGTCGCGGCCCCGGGGCACCATCGCTGTCTCGGGGCCGCGACGTATCAGGGATCAGTGCTCGGCGGGCATAGTGGCCAGCTGGTCGACCCTCACGGGGTGACGCCGACATTGCTATCCGACCGAGCTGCCTGCTGCGGGTGACCTCCATGTGGGAGCGCATCCCTGTACCGAGGCAGGGGGATGGTCTCAGGGATTTCCCCGATGCGGTCTCGGCCGACGAACTCGCAGACTGGATGCATCGGTTGGAGATCGAAATGGGGTACCGATGAAGCAGCCTGGTAGTGACACGATCGCGGCGATCTTCGACCGCAACGCGCAGCGCTACGACCGTCAGATGGGCGAGTTCGAGCGTCTAGTGCTCGGTGACGCTCGCCGGTGGGCGCTGGATCACGCGCACGGCCGGGTGCTGGAGATCGCTGTCGGGACCGGACTCAATCTGCCGCTCTATGGCGAGAAGGTGGATTCGGTGATCGGTGTCGATCTGTCCGAGGGCGTGCTCGATATCGCGAGGAGGCGCCCCTGTCGCGAGGGTCTGCTGGTGGAGTTGCGGCGTGCTGACGTACAGGACCTGGACCTGCCCGACGCCAGCGTCGATGCCGTCGTCTCCACCTACAGCTTCTGTACGATTCCGGATCCGGCCCGCGCGTGCGCGCAGGCCTATCGGGTCCTGGTTCCGGGCGGGGTGTTCGTCCTTGCCGAGCACGGGCCTTCGACCTTCGCGCCGGTACGGGCGTTGATGAGACTGGCCGACCCCATCAGTGTGCGATTCGGCGCGGATCATCTACTGCGAGATCCGATTCCCTATGTCGAGGCAGCTGGGTTCACAGTCACCGAGTCGCGCCGCAGCGGCCGCGGCGGGGTCACGTTCCGGGTGTTGGCGCGCAAGCCGAACTAACGGCCCGGCTCCCGGTGGTCATCCCACGATGAGGGTGTTGCCGTCGACGGTGACTGTTCGTTCGGGCAGGGGCTTCTGGGCCGGGCCCTTGGCGACAGATCCGTCGGCAAGCCGGAACTTGCTCCCGTGGCAGGGGCATTTCGCGACGTCACCGTCGATGTCGGTGACCGCGCACCCTTGATGGGTGCACAGTGCGGAGAAGGCCTTGTACACGCCGTCGCTGGGTTGGGTGACCAAGATCCGGTGCTCGGGAAAGACTGCGGCGCTACCGATGTCGATCCCGGCACGCGGGACCCGCACCGGCTGACCGTCCGATTGTGATGCTTGCCCGGTCGCGCAGCCGGTGACCGCGACGGCGCACAGGGTGCACGCTCCGGCTAGGGCGGCGCGTCGGGTGATCGGTGTGGTGGTGGCGGGGTTGGTGTTCATGCGGCCACCAGCAGTCCGGTCGCCCACATCGTGACCAGACCGGCCGCGATCCCGGCGAGCGTACGGACACCGATCGTGGTGGTACCAGGTTCGCGCACGCTGGGGGTGATCTGCACGATCACCTGGACGATCGCGCCGACACCGATACCGAGCAGCAGTGCAGAGACCTCGGGGTTGTTGGCACCGGCCCCGATGACCGCGCCCAGAATCGCCGGTGCACCGGCGATCAGCCCCAGCCCGGCCAGGGCGGCCAGCGAGGGACGGCGCTCGGTCAGCGGCGCGACGACGGCCAAGCCCTCGGTGGTGTTCTGGATCGTGAAGCCGATGACGAGGAAAGCTCCGAGGGCGAGTTCGCCGATGGCGTAGGCGGATCCGATGGCCAGTCCTTCGCCGAGGTTGTGCAGCCCGATGCCGATCGCGATCATCAACGCCAACCGGATGCCATTCGCCGTACCTTGTTCGACGGCGGCTTGTCGGCGCCCGCGCAGCCACTGGTCGACCGCGGTCAGCGTCAGGAACGCCAGGATCGCACCCAGGACGACCAGCGAGGCCCCACCGAACGGGCCGCCGGAGGAATCGGCGATCTCGAATCCTTCGCGGGTGCCTTCCCAAGCGAGGAATACCAGCAGCCCGATGGTGAACCCGAGCAGTATCCGCACGGTGGTTGCGCCGACCGAGCGCAGGAAGGGCAGGAACAGCATGCCGAGCACGACGGGGATGATGCCGACATAGGTGCCCAGCAATGCCATCAACCCGAAGAACGATGCTCCCGCCCTGGGGGTTTCGACCGCGGCGGCGATGTCGTGTTCGATCACCAGGCCGGTGGAGGTGAGCATCGAGATCTTGTAGGGCTGCCCGTTTTGCCACGGGTAGTCCAGCACCAGGTGCGCGGCGGCCAGTCGCCCGATGGGTTCGTCGGCGCCGGTGAAGTCGACGTAGGCGTCGTTGACGAAGATCTGCGCGACCGTGACCGGGTCGGGTCCGGTGTTGCGCAGGTTCAACGCGATCGAGCCGGGCTCGAGGACGACTTGTTCGACACCGATCTCCTCGACCGGTGGCCCTGCGCGGTCGGGCAGACTCGCGCCACCGAGCAACGCGATACCGATAAGAGCCAGTACGAGCAGGATCAATGTGGCCACCCCGAGGAGCCAGGGTCGGCGGGAAGGGGGTGTGGTGGTGTCCATCAGTCGCTCACCTCGAAGAACCCCATCCACCCGAGTTCGGCGAATTCGGTCTTGTGGGCGTGGAACATGTACTTGCCCGGGTGCGGGAACCGCATCTCGCAGATGCCGCGCTGGCCTTGACCTTGCACGATGGTGTCGGTGAATTCCGAGGACTGCAACCGGGTTCCGGTCGGGTAGTAGTCGAAGAAGTTGCCGTGCACGTGGAAGCTGTTGATCGGGTCGTACTCGAGCACGTTGACCAGGTAGACACGGACCAGTTCGTTGCGCTTCACCCGCACCGGTTCGTGCATGTAGTGGAACGGGATCCCGTTGACCGCGTAGAGCTGGTTGCCCTCACCGTCGAAGGTGGTGTTGTAGCCGTGCATCACCATCACCATCTCGTCCGCGGGCGGGCGCGGGCTGGGCGGGTCGACGATGAAGGTGCCGTACATGCCGCGGGCGATGTGCTCGGCCAACGGCCCGACGTGGCAATGGAACAGGTGCAGCCCGAACGGGGTCGCGTCGAACTCGTAGGTGGTGGACTGGCCCGGGTGGATGATCCCGGCTCCGAGTCCGGCGATGCCGTCCATCTCGGCGGGGTGGATGCCGTGGAAGTGCAGGGTGTGCGGATGCTCGGAGCCGTTGCGGAAGTGCACGCGCAGCAGGTCGCCTTCGCGACAGCGCAGGGTCGGGCCGGGGATGCGGGCGTTGAGCGTCCAGGCGGGGAAGGTGACACCGGGCGCGACCTCGATGTCCTCGTCGCTGGCGAAGACCTCCCACTCGCGCAGCGTCCGTCCGTCGGGCAAGCGCGTCGTGGTGCCGTAGTCGAAGTCGCGCAACACCTGGGTCGGGTTGAAACCGTTCGCGTCGTGATCGACGGTCTGCCCGATGCGGAACGTCGGGCCGTCAGCTCCGCCGCCGTGGGCACCACTGTGGCCGGAGGGGGTTTGTGCTTGGGCTTTGGCTGGTGAGGCGTCGAGCAGGCTGCGACCCGCCAGTGCCAAACCGGCGGTGCTCGCCAGTGCACCGCCCAACAGGAGTCGGCGGTTCGGTTCGTTCATAGCATGCATAGTTTGGCATACCGAAATATTTGATTCAATAGCCCGAACTCGAGTCCACCGGTGGGTCAATCTTCCCAGGTGAAGGGCAACCCCGCAGCGAATCATGCGTCACCTACGACGCTGTTCGCTGCGGGTCCTGCGACGGTGCGCCGGCGGCGGTTCGATGGTCAGCGATCCCGGTCCGGTTCTTCGATGTCAGCCATGCGCGATGCTCGGCGTGAGCTGATCGTGGTGCTCACTGACGGTGGTCGGGCCGACGTGCCAGACGGCCGCAGTGGCGATGTCGAAGAACAGGCCCACGATCTGTACCCGACCTTCCGCTACCCCCGCCGACAGCGACGGGTGCTGCGCGACAGCGGCGATCTGTACAGCGACGTTGACCATGGCGAGCTGATCGCTGGCGCTGAAGCCGGCCGCGGCCGCTGCGGCGGCGACAGGATGGTTGTCGCGGTAAGCCCGCAGGCTGGGCTCGGCGTGAGCGAGCCAGTCACGCAGGGCTGGCGAGTTCTTGGTCGGCTTTCCGAGCAGGGCGCCCATGGCTCCGCAACCGGAGTGCCCGCATACAACGATGGAAGAGACTCCGAGTTCGGCGACCGCGAAGTCCAAGGCGGCGTCGACGGAGGTGTCGAGTCCGTCGACGGGAATGAGATTGCCGATGTTGCGGATGGTGAACAGGTCACCGGGCCCGCTGTGGGTGATGAGGTTGGGAACGACTCGTGAGTCCGCGCAGGTCAAGAAGAAGGTGGTCGGGTCCTGGCGGTCACGTAGTTCGCTCAGATGCGCCCGCATCAATGGCGCGTGACGGCGGTGGTAGCGCGAGATCCCGTCGAGCATGGGGCGCAGCGGGCCGAGGCGCAGGAGTGATTGAGTGTTGGTGTCCTGCCAGGCTTTCCACGGTTCCACGCCGCGAGCTTGTGCCGAGGATGCGCGTTGGGGTGGGCCTTGAGTGGTGGCCGACAGAGTATGGGAGCCGAGCTCGTCGATCAGGACGGTACCGCCGGCCTCGCGATGGCGGCGTTCCCAGTCGTGCAGAACCTCGGTCGCGGCATGGTCGATGAAGTCCACCGTCAGTTCCACCGTGACGTCGGTGCCTGTGGGCACCGAGTCCAGCACGCCGGAAAGCTTGGGCAGTGAAAGGAACGTGCAGGTTCCCTCGATGACGACCCGCCATCGCAGCGCGTTCAGTTCACCGACCGGCTCGGCGTGGATGTCCGCGCGGGCGGCACGCCAGACGACGAGAGCGATCGCGACGATCAGGCCGATCAGGACGCCTTCGAGGAGGTTGAGGAACATGACCCCGGCCACCGTGATCAGATAGACCCACAGGTCGCCGGTGCGGCGGGCGAGGCGGATGTGGGCGAGTTTGACCAGCTGGATACCGATGACGATCAACAGTCCGGCCAGCGCGGACTTCGGGATCTGCTGCACGACCCCCGCCAGCAGTACTGAGAACAACAGAATCCAGACACCGTGCAGGATGGTCGAGGCCTTGGTTTTCGCACCGGCGGCGACGTTGGTGGCACTGCGGACGATGACGCCGGTGACCGGGAGTCCGCCCAGCATGCCGGAAGCCATGTTGGCCGCGCCCTGGCCGACGAGTTCCCGGTTCAGATCGGTCCGGGTGCCGGAGTGCATCTTGTCCACCGCCACCGCTGAGAGCAGGCTCTCCACGCTCGCGATCAATGCCACTGTCAATACGCCGGTGGCCACGGCCAGCCACTTCCCGTCGGGCAGGCTCGGCAGGGCGATCGCGTCGAACAACGATCCGCTCATCACGATCCGCTCTACCCCCAGCGGCGCGACCAGTGAAACGATCGTTGCGGCGACGACCGCGACCAACGCGCCGGGAACGCGCCCCAGCGCACCGGGGACTTTCTTCCACGCGAGCAGTGTCACGATGACGATGAGCCCGACCGCCAGGTCTCCCCAGTGCAATCGGGTCAGCTGCGTAGGCAACTGACTCAGGTTCTGCCACACCGAGCTTCGTGATGTTCCGCCGAGCAGCACGTGAACCTGCTGCAGCGCGATCGTGATACCGATTCCGGCGAGCATGGCGTGGACGACGACCGGGGAAATCGCCAGGGCAGCGCGAGCAATGCGGCTGAGCCCGAACAGAATCTGCAGTGCCCCGGCAGCGACAGTGATCGCACAGGTGACCTGCCACCCGAACTTGGCGACCAGCTCGGCGACTACGACGGTCAGCCCCGCTGCGGGCCCACTGGCCAGCAACGGCGATCCACCCACCGCGCCGGCGACGATGCCTCCGATGACCGCGGCGATGAGCCCGGCCATGATCGGGGCATCGGAGGCGATGGCGATGCCCAGCGACAGCGGCAAGGCCACCAGGAACACCACTACCGACGCGGGTAGATCGTGGCGAAGTATTCCACGGAGTCGCTCGTCGAGGGGTGACTGTGCTGGGCGTAGGTCGCCTGCGCGCTCGGGCGCCTCGGCCTGGGACATTGTTTCCTCCACCGGTGTCGGTTCGCGGGTCACGTCGACGGGGTGCCGTCGTCGGTCGAAGGTGGGAGCGGGATCGAAACGATTCCTGCGCTTCCGAACCCGACGAAGCGATGGTTCCCTGCCGGGGGAAGGCATCGCTCCGTCGGGCGTGTGCCAGAACCTGATGAGGGGACGAACGGCACGGCCGGAACCATAAGGGGCGACGCATAGTTGAACCTGTTGCCTGAGTCACAATCCAGCTAACTCTAAGCCACTTCTCAGAAACAACTATGCTGGATAGTACTTAGCTGTGCGTAGAACCAGGAAGGGTCGCAATGGCAGGCGGGGTGGATAGGTCGGCAACGATCAGCGATAGTTGATCGAGCGGCCCTTGCACGTTTGCAGGTAGGAACCGCCACGGCCGCGGCTCACAGCGTGCCTGGAATGGCACATCGGAAAGGCTGGCGATGAACGGGTTGGGCACATTGGAAGCCCGCGTGATGGATGTGTTGTGGGACACCTCCGAAGCGCTGACGGTGCGCGACATCCTCGAGCGACTTCCCGATCCCTACGCGTACACCACCATCCTGACGGTCTTGACCCACCTTCACGAGAAGGAGTGGGTGGTGCGAGTAATGCACCGCCGGGCCTACCTGTACCGCCCGGCGCAATCCCGCGCGGAAGCGACTGCCGAGGTCGTGCGCGGGATCATCGACTCCAGCAACGACCCCGAATCGGTGCTGCTCCACCTGGCCTCCATCGTGACCGAGGCCGAGTCCGACGCATTCCACCGTGGGCGCACCCAGCCCAAGAAGAAGCGGTCGAGGAAGTGATCGTTGCCCTGGGCGCGGCCTGGGCCACGGCGCTGCTGGCGGTGGCGGCGCCAGCCGTCCTCCGGCGCATCACGCCGTCGATGACGCCCCGCGTCGCGGTCGCGTGCTGGCTGACCAGTCTTTCCTCGGTGATTCTGCTCGCCGGCACGGCGGTGATCGCGGCAATATGGCCCGGCCACGCTCCCGGAGTGGACGTTGCGGAGACCGCGATGCTGTGCCTGACTCGCGTCGTCCACTCCGTGCCCGACTGGATGTCCGCACCCCTGACCGGGGTGACACTCGCAGCGGTGCTCGGCATCGCGAGCCGGATCGCGATGAGCGCACGGCGCCATGCCAGAGCGGGGGCGCGCGTGCGCGACTACCACCGCGACGTGGTCAGCATGGTGGCTCGCCGCGGCCGCGGCAGCGAGGAAGTGCCGGTGATGTGGCTCGACCACCCCAAACCGATGGCCTACAGCGTCGACGGGCGTCCTGGGATGGTCGTTGCCACCGAAGGACTTGCCCAGAAGCTGAATGAGAGCCAACGGCAGGCGGTACTCGCCCACGAGCTGGCGCATCTTCGTGGCCGCCATCATCGGCTGATCCGAGGCTGCGAAGTGCTGGCGGCGGCGCTGCCGTGGATCCCGCTGTTCGCGAATGCACCCAAGGAGGTCGCGGCATTGGCGGA
The DNA here is from genome assembly GCF_053602435.1 of Nocardia sp. NPDC004415. Classification (NCBI taxonomy): domain Bacteria; kingdom Bacillati; phylum Actinomycetota; class Actinomycetes; order Mycobacteriales; family Nocardiaceae; genus Nocardia; species Nocardia sp. NPDC004415. The sequence goes on along the minus strand of NZ_JBSGDP010000013.1, from coordinate 19,210 downwards.
GTTCGCGGCGGACGACTGTGCCGCTGCCGCCACCAGTCCCGCGACGATCCGATCGGCGCTGTGCGCTGTCGCCGCCACGACGGGCGACGAGCCGTCGGCGAGGCTGTCTTTGGGTGGGCAGGTGCTGCAGCAACGCCTACGCAGACTCGACGACGTGAGTCGTTCCCGCAGGTCCTCGCGGTGGCTGGCAGTAGTGCTGTCGCCGATCCTGGCGGTGGCACCGGCTGGTGTGCTCGCCTGCGCCGCGGTGGCGTGCCTGGTCACCTCGTGAGCCCAGCCCATCGCTCGTCAACTATGTAGCATAGTTGACGGTGCCCGGTCGCCGCCGGAAGCAGCGTGGCGACGAGTGCCTCCGCGAACGTGATTGATCGAGAGGCCGGAAATGCTCGGACGGACTGTGGTTGTCGCAGTATTGACAGCCCTGGGGTTGGCGTTGACAGTCGGCCCCGCGCAGGCACACAGCCAGCTCGACAGCTCGGTCCCTGCCGCCGACTCGACGATCGACACGCCACTGACGATGATCGAGCTGACGTTCAATCAGCAGATCGGGACGGCATTCGCCAATGTCGGACTGACCGATGCCGATGGTACGAGCTGGGCTGCACAGGTCGCCAAGGTCGAAGGTAAGACCCTGCGTGTCGCCGTGAGCCCGACCATGCCGGCACAAAAGTACACCGTTGCCTACCGGGTGGTTTCCGATGACGGCCATCCCATCACCGGCTCCTACAATTTCACCTACACCGTCGCGTCGGCCACGTCCGCGACCAGCCCTTCCACCACGCTCGCGCCGACCGACGCCGATGCATCCGGCGATTCTTCGGCTACCTCGCCGGTGCCGTGGCCGCTGATCGGCGTGGCGATCGCGTTGATCGGCGCCGCTGCGGTAGCGCTGCGCGTGGCCACCCGAACCAAGCCCTGACCCGCTGCCCATGGTTTTGACCGACCTGCTCGCCACGTCGATCCAGGCGCCCGATTCGGCGCCATCGGTCGGTTCGATGCTGGCCTGGAATCCCCAACCTTTTCCGGTCCTTCCCGTGCTCGCGATCGCGGCCGCACTCGCCTACCTGGCGGGTCTCGCGCGGCTGCGGCGATTGCAGCGCACATGGCCCTGGTGGCGCACCGCGTGCTTCCTCGGCGGCTGCCTGCTGCTGGCGGCAACCACTGGCCTGGGTATCGAGGGATACGGCTACCAGTTGTTCAGCGTGTGGATGTTTCAACATTTGACCCTGTCGATGACGATCCCGCCGTTGCTGGTGTGGGGCTGTCCCGGGCTGATGTTGCTGCGCGCCACACCCCATCGAGGACTGGGTCGCCTGGTCCTGGCTGTCGCGGTGAGCGGGCTGCGTAGCCGTACCGCGCGATGGGTGCTCCACCCCGGGTTCACCATCCCGTTGTTCCTGTTCAGCTACTACGGGATCTACCTGACACCAGTATTCGACACCATGGCCTCGACGATCCTCGGCCACCAACTGCTCGAAATGTTCTTCCTGCTCAGCGGCCTGTTGTTCGTCGTTCCGATCCTGTCGGTCGGTCCGCTGCCCATTCGTCAGACCAACCTCGGGCGGTTCTTCGACCTGTTCGTGGAGATGCCGCTGCACGTCTTCTTCGGCGTCATCTTGATGATGGCGACCACGCCACTGGTGGAGTTCTTCGCCGCTCCCCCACCGCAGTGGGGTATCGACGCGCTGCGCGACCAATATCTCGCAGGCGCACTGGCGTGGTCCTACGGCGAACCGGTCGCACTTGTCGTCGTTATCGTCTTCGCGATCCGCTGGCGCCGCGACGAGGTGCGTGAGAATGCCCTGGCCGATCAACGCGCCGACCTGGTCGGAGATGACGAGCTGGCCGCCTACAACGCGTTTCTGAAAAACCTTCATCCCTCCCGCCCCACCGGGTCACGTCCATCGCTTCTCGCCGACCAGCCAGCCCGCCACACACACGATGCCTCTACCGACTCCACCATCACCATGGCAGCCCCGGCACCGCTGGTGGTTCGACAGCACGAAGGAACACCCGATGAGTAGCAAGACCAGTCGTCCCGGAAAGCACAGCACCAGAGGCGGCCCCCGCACAGGCAAGACGGTCAGCGTCGGGTCGATGGGGCGTAAACAACCACCCTGGCTGCTGATCGGGGCAGCAACAGCCATCCTCGTGTTGACCGTCGGGCTGGCTGTGCATTTCGTCCCGAAATACCGTGAATTCTCCCAGGCTCAGCGCTACGTGCCCGGGAGCAGCCAGCCCGACCCGTCCGAACTCATCGACGGCGTGACCAAACAGGAGTACCCGGCGGGCAAGCATGTGCGGGCGATCCAGCGCGTCGCCTATGACCAGGCTCCGCCGTTCGGCGGCCCACACGATCAGAGCTGGGCGACCTGCACCGGCGAGGTCTACACCATCCCGATCCGTAGTGAGAACGCCGTCCATTCACTCGAACACGGCGCCATCTGGGTCACCTACAACCCCGATCGTCTCGCCGAGCGCGACGTCGAAACGCTGCGAAACGTGGTAGACGGCAAGCCCTACATGTTGATGTCGCCGTACCCGAATCTGGATTCGCCCGTGGCCCTGCAATCTTGGGGCCGCCAGCTCAAGCTCGACCAGGCCGACGATCCCCGGATCGCGCGATTTGTCACAGCGTTGCGCCAGAATCCGAACACCCACCCCGAGCCGGGTGCCAGCTGCGCGACCCCTGGCGCCGGATTCGATCCCGACGCACCGCCTCCGTTCGATCCCACCCCGCCGGGCCCCGACGCGGTCCCTCTCGCTCCATCCGGGGGCGGCGTCCCCGCACCGTCAGGGGGACAACGGTGACATCGGAATCATCAACACCCACACCCGAACCGGCGCCAGCCACGGCGCCCTCATCGCGCCGATCGGCAGCGATCAAGGCCACGGCATTGGTTGCCGCGCTGATCGTGGGACTCCTCGCGGGGTACTGGATACGCGATGTCGTCACTGCGGACACGTCGGAGCCGACGCTCGATGTCGTCGACGTCGGCTTCGCCCAAGATATGGCGACCCACCACAACCAGGCTGTCGAGATGTCGGCGACAGCGTTGCAGCAAGCACAGGACCCGGCAGTGCGGACGTTGGCCTTCGATGTCCTCACAACCCAGCAGAGTCAGCTGGGAATGATGCGTGGCTGGCTGATGCTGTGGGATCGGCCGGTCTCTTCCGAGCAACCGATGCGATGGATGCGCCGAACTGAATCTCACACCTCGAACGCAGATCATCAGATGCCGCAGCAGGATTCGATGCGGATGCCCGGAATGGCGACAACCGAGGAACTCGCGGAACTACGCCGAGCCCGGGGCGCCGACTTCGACACCCTGTACCTGCAACTGCTCCTCCGCCACCACGAAGGCGGAATGACCATGGCGCGCGCAGCTCGTGACAACGCGACAATTCCCGCCGTGGCGGCATTGGCCAAACAGATCGACGACGCACAAACCGCAGAATCGCAGGCTATCGCCGACATGCTCGCCCAACGCGGCGCGCCCCCGCTGCCGATGAATTGAGTTCTGCAACCCGAACCCACCGCCCACGGCATCATCTATCTACCAACCCACCACACCCACTTCCTCGCCCCGACGTTAGGACCCGCTGTGCCGCACCATCGAATGACCTCCGGATCGTTGTCGGTCAACGATCTACTTGGAGGCGCTACCGACGAACCTCGAGCACGACACCGGATGGCACCTGATACCACCGCCCGGTTCAAGGGGATCGCTGGTGCCGCGGTGGCCGCCGGGGCGATAGTCGGCACGATGGCTCAGGCCGCGCCCGCACTCGCGGCGCCGGCTGACCTCGGCGCCGACGGAATTTCCGACACCGACGACAGTTCCGCCGCAGCCGTTTCCGATACCGCACCAGCGTCCGCCACCCCATTCGGCCTGGCAGGCCTACCCCTCGAACTCGCCGCACCGCTCGCGCAAGCCGAGCAGATCATCAAGGACCTGCAGGCGGCATCCCCTTCGGTAGCGCCGCCCGTCTCGGCGCCCGCCGTACTTCCTGTCGGTGGCGAGATCAGCTCCGGATACGGCAGCCGCTGGGGTGCGTTCCACTACGGTGTCGACATCGCCGACGCGATCGGAACTCCGATCCGTTCCGCGATGGGTGGCACGGTGATCGAGGCCGGCCCGGCATCGGGGTTCGGTCAATGGGTCCGTGTGCAGCAGGACGACGGCACTATCGCGGTGTACGGCCACATCAACGAGTACTACGTGCAAGCCGGGGATCGGGTCGACGCCGGCGATGTGATCGCGGCGGTGGGCAACCGCGGTCAATCCACTGGCCCTCACCTGCACCTCGAGATCTGGGACCAGAACAGCAACAAGATCGATCCTGTCGCCTGGCTGGAAGGTAACGGCGTGCTCACCGAACAGCGTTGGGGCACGGATTGATCGGATGAGGTAGCCGAGGCGGAGGCTTGGTGCCGGGCCTTCTGAACTCGGAACCAGCACCGGCAGCTTTCAGCGGCGCGTTGCGGCCAGATGGCCCGGATCAGCTGGGCCGGTGCGCGACACGTGGCGTCACTGCTCTGCTGCCAGGCGCTCGATCACAGGTTGCAGGTCGCTGGTCAGCAGAGCTCGCAAGAACACCGCGGCGACTCGCTGGTTCCTGTCCAGGATGAGGGTCGAGGGAATGACGCTGGTCGGATAGCGGCCGCCGAGGGCGACGAGGGTGCGCATCGGTGGGTCGTAGATCGACGGGTAGCTGACCTTGTTGTCGATCACGAAGTCCTGCGCCTTGTCGCGTTGCGGGTCACGGACATTGATTCCTAGGAACTGCACGCCCAGGTCCTTGGTTGCCGCATAGGCACGTTCGAGGTCGTCGGTCTCAGCTCGGCATGGTCCGCACCATTGACCCCAGAGATTGATCACCACGACCTGCCCGGTGTAGTCGGCCGCCGAGATGGTCTTGCCTTCGGTCATGAGATCCGGGCCCGCGAGGGCGCCGACCTTGCCGCGGCGTTCCGGTGGATCGTAGAAGATGTCGGTCTGCCCTCCGGGGGACACGAAGTCGAACGTGCCACCGCCGGTAGCGACCGAATCGGAGCCGGAGGTGCAGCTTGTCACCGCAGTGATCGCCGCGGCGCACAGTGCCAGCGGCCCCACCCATCCTGATCGACGGAGCCCCGGATGCCGGCGACGGCATACGCGCCATCGGGAAACCGCCGACCGTTGGCTTTGAGGTCGCATGCGTGTGCCCCTTCTCGAATCGCTGGATCGTGCCCAGACACCCGTATCTACTATGCATCGTAGTAGAAGCGGCACCGACCGCGCGGCACACCGGGTCGCCGCGGATTGCCGCGCCGACAACCAGCCAACGGTTAACATGCACATGTGCGCATGTTACGATTTGAAGGAAGGGACACGAAGAGACTCGACGGTGGCGAGCATCGAGACAGGGAGGCGCGACAAGTGGGCTCAGGGCATGGACACAGTCACGGCACCAGCAACCCGGACCAGGGCAGCGCCTCGGCCAAATACACCACCCGACTGGCTGTGGTAATCGGCCTGGGCCTGATCACGTTCGCCACCCAGGTTGTGGTCGGGCTGTCGACTTCGTCGCTGGCACTGCTGTCGGATTCGGCGCATGTGTTCACCGATGTGTTCGGCGTGTCGATGGCGCTGGTAGCGATCCTGATCGCCCGCCACGCCACCCGCGGTGGAGCTCGCTCGTTCGGAATGTATCGCGGCGAGGTGTTCGCTGCGCTGTTCAACGCGATCCTGCTGTTCGCGGTCGCGGGCTGGGTCCTCTACGAAGCGATCGGACGGCTGTCGGATCCGCCAGAAGTCCCTGGTCTTCCGGTGGCGATCGTCGCAGTTGTCGGTCTGGCGATGAACGTGGCCAGCATGCTGATTCTGCGTCAGGGCGCCAAGGAAAGCCTCAATGTGCGCGGTGCGTACCTGGAAGTCATGGCCGACATGCTCGGCTCGCTCGGGGTGCTGGCCAGCGGCCTGATCACCCTGTTCTTCGGCTGGCGCTACGCCGACCCCGCGATCGGTGTAGCGATCGGACTGTTTGTGCTGCCCCGTGCGTTCAGCCTCGGCCGCCAGGCGTTGCGCATCCTCTTCCAGCACGCCCCCACCGGCCTGGACCTCACCGAGATCGAGCAGTCGCTTCATCGACTCGACGGCGTGCGCGAGGTGCACGACCTACATGTGTGGACTCTGACCCCGGGCATGGAGGTCGCCTCCGCGCACCTGGTGATCGCCCCTGATACCGACCCCGACGTGGTGCTGGGTTCAGCCCAGCAGCTCTTCGCCGATAGCTACCACCTGGGCCACGCAACGGTCCAGATCGAAGCCGAAGGCAACACCGAACGTTGCCGCAACACCACCTGGTGATCCGCGGCTTCGACCCACGAACGACAACTCGACATCAACTCGAACCGGGGAAAGAAAAAATGATCGCTTGGTTGGCGCTGGCCCTGTATCTACTGTTCGGCGCGCTGGGATTCGGATGGCGCAGCTGGCGCCAACGACGGGCGACCGGATCGACTGGCTTTCGCGGTATCAGCGGCCGCCCAGGCTCGCTCGAATGGATCGCCGGGGCCGGGTTCATTGTCGCGATTGCCGTCGGCGTTGCGGCACCCCTCCTACAACTGGCTGATCTCACCGCTCCCCTACCGATTCTGTCTGCTCCCCCGATCCAGGGCATCGGAGTCCTCATCGCGGTCGCGGGCATCGCGGCGACGGTGTATGCGCAAAACCAGATGGGTGAGTCCTGGCGTATCGGTGTCGACGAGACCGAAACCACCGCTCTGGTGCGCACCGGGGTGTTCGGGCTCGTCCGGAACCCGATCTTCACCGCCATGCTCGTCTTTGCCGCCGGCATCACGCTGATGATTCCCAACCCAGTCGCCGTGGTGGGTTTTGCGCTGCTGCTGATCACTATCGAGTTGCAGGTCCGCGTTGTCGAAGAGCCCTACCTGGCTCGCGTCCACGGCGCCGATTACCGGGCATACCTTGCCAGCACCGGCCGCTTCGCTCCCGCAATCGGACTGGTGAAAGCGTGAGCATGCCCGCTGCAGCAGTTCGCGGGGTCACGCCAACGCGGCATCGAGCGCGGCGGTCAGGTCGCCGTAGTCGCCAACGCTGATCTTCTTCCCGTTGAGGAAGAAACTGGGGGTGCCTTGCACCCCCAGGGCCACGCCCTCGTCGAAGTCGGCGCGCACCCGCGCGACGGTGACAGGGTCGTTGTAAGCCAGATCGTAGGCTGCCAGGTCCAGACCGAGGTCGGTGGCGAAGCCGCGAAACACCTCATCTGCGGGCACCCGCTTCTCGCCCCAGCTGGCCTGCGTCTCGAACAGGCGCTGATACATCTGCTCGAAACGCCCCTGTCCGGCGGCCGCCTCGGCGGCGCGGGCCGCACGGGTGGAGTTGAAATGCGACGGGATCGGAAAGTACCGCACCACGAAACCGACGCGGTCGCCGTATTCGGCGCGCAACTGCTCCATCACCGGGAATGCCGCTCGGCACGCTTCGCACTCGAAGTCCAAGAACTCCACCAGCGTCACCCGCGCGTCGGCCGGCCCCGATAGCCGATGACTGTTCGGGCGCACCACCTGCGCCGGTTCACCGGTCGCCTGCACGCTGTCTCCCGGACCGCTACCGGGTCGGGATTCATCGTTGCGGGTCACGGCCAGCACAATCGCACCGAGCACGATCACCACCACCGCGGCCACAGTGGTCAGGATCCGCGCGCGACGCGAAGTCGAGCGGCCGCTCACCGGACGCGACTCCGGGCAAAAGGGACAAATAGGGCTACTCCGAGCATGGCGCATATGCTACTGCGACACCGAACCGGCACAGCAGAGCGCAGCTAGCCGACGTTTTCGGGTCGCGAAGACCAAGATGTCGGCGTTGACCGTTCACACAACTCGATGGTGGACGCACCGAGATCCGCGGCCAAGGTGGGCATAGCAACGACCTTGTGGTCGTGACACAGGTCGGGTACCGGCCTGCGTCATGAGGTCGGCACCCGGCCTGTTTTCGTGGGTCGCGATCTGTCACATGGGACAGCACGGGCCCATCACTGCGCACATCCAGTCGCAGAGCATCTTGAGCGGGTTCATCTCGAGCACCTCCTTCCCTGGTTGTCTCCCTGTGCTGCCGCAGCGTCCGGTCTTGCTCAGGCGCGGCCCGCTACCGACGGGAGTTTCTCCGGTGGTGGGCCGCAGGGATGCTAAACGTTCCAGTCGAGTGGAAGGTCAAGTCTTGTTTCGACGACGCCGGTCAGGACGGAGCAGCGGTGGCGGTGTACCCGAGCTCTGCGATCGCGGAGATGACGTGTTGCGGGGTCGTGACCGTCGGGTCGATCTCGACGATCGCGAGGCCGGTCTTCTTCGAGGTTCGGGTGTCGTGGACCCCGGGTAAGTCGACGAGCGTGTCGTCGATGAGCAGCGCGCAGCTGGCGCAGTGCATGCCGTCGATGCGAAAGGTGTGGGTGTTCATGGCTTTTCGTGTCCTTCTCAGTCGACGGTGAGGTGGCCGGTGTACATGCCCATCCCGCAGGCGTAGTCGAGTCGGCCCGGGGCCAGCACTCCGAGCTCGAGGCGGGTTTGTCCGGTGGTGGGCAGGATCGTCTGGATGTCGAGGCTGGGGATGACCAGCGACCGGATGCACCCCTGCGTACCGCTGGTCTGTACGACCAGCGTGGTCGGCAGTCCGGCGCGGACGGCGATATTGGCCGGGCTGTAGGCGCCGGTCCGGGCCGTGACGGTGACCGTCTGGATCCCATCGACGACGACCGCGCCGGTCGGGTCGGCTGCCGGAGTGGTCGAGCCGAGCGATTCGACGACGCGGCTGGCGGCCAGTGGTGATCCGGCCAGTTCCAAGCCGCCGTTGAGGGTGTAGAGCCCCATGCCCAAGACCAGCACGCCAGTCAGTGCGGCCAGGCGGCCCCGCCACGCGGTCGCCGTGACGCGTGCGGCGTAGCCGAGTACCGCGAACAGCGGTCCGGTGCCGATGACGAACACCGCCATCGTCGCCGCGCCCCACCATGGCGACCCCGATGCCAAGGCCAGGGCTTCCACCGACAGGGTGACACCGCAGGGCAGCAGGATGGTCAGGGCGCCGAGTAGCGCCGGTGCCAGCGCCGACTGCCACCGAGCGCCATCACGGACGACCCGCATCCACGATGCGGGTGGCTCGATCACGATCGCCCGGAAACCGGGTACACCGAGTTGAGCGAGCCCGAAAACGACGATCAGCACCCCGGCACCGATCTGGAGCCAGGTGCGGGCGCCGACCGACAGTTCGACAGCCCCGCCGAGCGCTCCGAGTAGCGCTCCGAGCGCGGTGTGAGAGACGAGTTTCCCGGCGAGGAATCCCCCGACGGGGGCGAGGTCATCACCCAGACGCGTACTCACCGCGACAGGGAGGCCGCTGCTCGGGACGGCGGCCGCGCTGCGGCGTTGCCGGGTGATCACCCCGGCGAGCAGGCCGCCTTGGACGGCGGCACAGGACACGCCGCCGGCGAACAGGCCGGTGACGAGGACAGGGACAAGGTTCACGTTGGACACTCCTGCGTATCAGCGAAATCGACACGTGCACAAGCACTCCCGCGCCGTCGGCGACGCAGCACGGGATCGTCCCTTCGCTAGGCGAGGGACGTGGAGCGCAGGGTGTCTATGTCCGCAGGATGCACAGTTGAGCCAGGCTGGGCGGCCTGGGCAGTACAGGGTGCAGCACCGGAATAGGTGGTTGGGGATCTAATCCGCCGAGCAGGGCACGCTGTACGGGACCGGCGATCGCAAGCACGGTCAGCACCGCCAGAAAGATCGCCAGGCATGCCATCGCGAGCCCTGCTGCCAGGCCCACGCCGGACTGCTCGTCCTCGGCCATGGTCATCGCGTCGTCGGCGATGATGGCGTGCTGATCCTGTTCGTACCCACCCGCGGCATCGTGTCGATCGCCAGGACTGGCGTTGTCGTCGGCGAGGCCGCACTGGCCGGCTGCGACCGCGCCGGTCGTCGGCATGATCATGCCGGCCATGGACGCGGCGTGGCATTGCGCGCCCTGGATCAGGGCCACGCCGACCAATGCCGCCAGCATCATCGCGAGCCGGAGGAATCCGGTTCGACGTTGCTGGTGCGGGGCGGCGATCACACAGCGATCCTAGCGACGAGGCTTTCGGTGAGGCTGTCCGTAGGCTCGACGGCGAGGAGGCGCGAAATGAAGATCGGCGAACTCGCCGCCGCGAGCGGTGTCACCACCAAGACGATCCGGTTCTATGAAGGCCAAGGGCTCATGCCCGAACCCGATCGCACACCCGGCGGTTACCGGGACTACACCGCCGATCACATCGCACGCCTGCGCTTCATCCGACGTGCCCAAGCCGCTGGTTTGTCTCTGCGCGAGGCAGCACAGATCCTATCCATCCACGACTCCGGCGAGCAGCCTTGTGGACACGTGCGCACCGTGCTCAACGAACGCCTCGACCATGTCCGTGCTCAGATCGCCGAGCTCACGACGCTCGAATCCCACCTGCACGCACTGCTCGCCATAGCCGACGCCGACCCGGGCGGTGCCCACGCCGACCCGGGCGGTGCCCACGACGGCGCGGGCGTGTGCTGGATCCTCGAGGGGCGGGATTAGCCGCCTGAAGGCGGGATCAGCGCACCCTGCGCGGACGGTCTGTCCATCGCCGCCGCCGGACTCTGTCGGGGCGTTGCATCGCGGGCAGACAACCCGCCACCCCCGCGCCGGCATTCATGGCCTGGGCACATCAGCTTGGCAACCACATATTCGCGACTCTGCTCCGGAACGACCTGTAGCGCCGTCTGTCGCGCGTGCGCTACCGCCGCGGGCGTCCCGATTTTTGCGGCACGGCGGGGAGCCACCAGTTCCAGTCACCGAACATCCGCATCAGAGCTGGGACGAGAACGAGTCGGATGAGCACGGCGTCGATGGATACCGCTACAGCAAGGGCAAGCCCGAGCTGTTTGAGTTCGAGAATGTCGGCGGTGAGGAAGCTGGCGAAGATGGCGATCATGATCGCTGCCGCAGCGGTGATGGGGCGGGCGGTATGGGTGAGCCCGGCGGCAACGGCGTGTTGATTGTCGCCGGTGGCGTCCCACTGTTCGCGGATGCGACGGATGAGGAAGACCTCGTAGTCCATCGACAGCCCGAACAGTAGGGCGAATACGACAGTGGGCAGGTAGACCTGGACGAATCCCGGGCTGGTGAAGTCGAGGACATTCTCGCCCAGACCCCACTGGAACACCGCCACAGTGATACCCAGAGCGGCGCCGGTGGCGAGCAGGTTCATCACGATGGCCTTGACCGGTAGAGCGATGCTGCGGAACGCCGCGATCAGGAAGATCAGCGAAGCCGCCAGCACCAGAACTACGACCAGCGGCAGTTTGGAGGTCATCTCGTCGGACAGGTCGACGAATTCGGCAGTGCTGCCGCCGATCTGGATCGCCGTCTCCGGTGCTGTCGCGGCGGCGCCGGCACGGAGGTCGCGGATGAGTTCGGTGGCGTCCATCGAGTCGAACGGCACTGCCGGGATGGCCATCGCGAGAATCCGCCCGTTGCCCACCTGCGCCGGGAGCACGGTCGCGATGCGGTCGTCGCGGGCGATTCCGGCGAGGAACTCGTTGACCTGCGCCGCGGCGTCGGCGCTCAGAGGAGTGTCGGCGGCACCGGTGGCGATGATCTCCACCGGTGAGAGCGCTCCGGCGGGGAAGTTGGCGGTCAAGGCGGTGGTGGCGCGTCCGGTTGGAGTGTCGTCGAGGGCGCTGGTTCCCATGTCGAGGCCGTAGCGGATCCCGAAGACCGGCAGCGTGGCCACGACCAGGATCGCGATCACGGCCGTGCCGAACAGGACCGGTTTGCGCATGACCAGGTACGCCCACCGCGCCCACCGGCTGGCCCCCGCACCGTCGGGGACCGCCGCGGCATCGGCGGGCTGCCACCGAGACGGGAGGCCGCCACGATTGACGGCGGGCCCCAGAGCAGCGAGCAGGGCGGGCAGCAAAGTGACTGCAACGAGGAGCATGCTGGTCACGGCGGTGGCCACGCCGATGGCGATGCCGCGGAAGATCGGTGCCTGGATGACGATCAACGCACACAGCGAGATCATCACCACCAGCCCGGACACGAGAACTGTTTTTCCTGCGGTGGCCAAGGAGCGACCGACGGCAGCGGCGATCCCGCCATGGTCGGCGCGGCTGGTGACACGGTGGCGGGACAGCTCTTCGCGGAAGCGGCTGACGATGAACATCGCGTAGTCGATACCGACACCGAGTCCGACCATGGTGGCCATGGCGACGGTCAGCGAATCGAACGCGGTGATCGTCGTGAGGGTGAACAACCCCCCGGTCGCGGCCAGCAGGCCGGCGATGGCCACACCGATCGGGACCGCCGCGGCGGCCAGAGCCCCGAGCGCGAGCACCAGCAGCACCAACGCGACCGGGACGCCGATCGCTTCGGCGCGGGCCAAGTCGGCGTTCTGCAGTTCGGTAGCCGCGTTCTGCACTGCCGAGTACCCGGTCAGCCCGACCTCGACGGGGCCCTCACCGTCGGCGACGCCGATGGCGTGTTGCAGGTCTGCGGCGATGTCAGCGCGTTCGGCCATGTCACCGTCCATACCGGCCAAGGCGATCGCGACGTGGCCGTTGGCCGAGATCTGGGTGCCTGGCAGCCCGAGGTAGGGGTCGGCGACCTCGGTCACCCCGGGCACTTCCCGGGCGGCGGCGACGGTGCGGGCAACGGCTGCCCGGAAGTCGGGGTCATCGGCGGTGAGGGTCGGCGAGTGCAGCACGAGGACCGCTTGTTCGGCGCCGAACTGCGGGAAGTGCAGGGCGACGAGACGATCGGCTTCCGCGGACTGGGAGTCTTCGACACCGAAGTCCATGGCGCCGAGCCGATCCTCCAGCAGTGGATACGCCGCCCCACACACCACCAAAAGCAGCGTCCAGATCGCCAGAACCACGCGTCTGTGTCGAGCGATGGCTGCACCCCACCGGTACAGCACGCCGGAATCTGAAACCGGTGTCGGTGGTTGCGGCGACTCTGCCGTCTCAGATATCTGCTGCGTGTTCACGTGATCTACCTCCGTAGCCGACGATCATTGATCGTTGAAACACGATGTAATCGATAGAATGAGATTAATCACCAAGTATGTCGATATCAATAGCTTCTGGCGCTATCATCGTTTTATGACGATCAATCATGGCGGAGACTGCCTCGTCGGGACAGAAGGCTTGGACCCGGCAGTGGCGTTGTTCCACAGCCTCTCCGACGCCACACGGTTGGCGATCGTGCACCGGCTCGCGTGTGGGGAGGCACGAGTGTCGGACCTGATGACAGGCCTGGAGTTGGCGCAGTCGACGGTGTCGGCGCACGTGGCGTGCCTGCGTGACTGTGGGCTGGTCGTGGGCCGCCCGCAGGGTCGGCAGGTGTTCTACAGCCTGGCCCGCCCCGAACTGATGGACCTGCTCTCGGCAGCGGAGACCTTGCTGGCCGCCACCGGCAACGCAGTGGCGTTGTGCCCGAACTACGGGACCGACGCCACCACCCCGACCGACACCACCACGGAGGTGCGGGCATGAGCGACGCGTGCGGCTGCGGCCAGGACGAACCCACCGGCGAGCACGAGGACGACCAGGAGCGCGAACCTGAGAAGCTTTGGCAGGTCAGCGAACTGCGCGCAGCCGCGCTCGCCGGCGTGCTGCTGTTCGCAGCGCTGATCGTCGGCTGGAACGGCGGTCCGCGTGCGATCGAATTGGGCTTAGAGGCCGCCGCGCTGGCAGTCGGCGCCTACACCTTCGTACCGTCGACGATCAAGCGGCTGGCCAAGGGCAAGATCGGTGTCGGAACGCTGATGACGATCGCCGCGATCGGTGCGGTGATCCTGGGCGAGGTCGGCGAAGCCGCGATGCTGGCGTTCCTGTTCTCCATCAGCGAAGGCCTCGAGGAGTACGCGGTCGCGCGCACTCGCCGCGGCCTGCGGGCGTTGCTGAAGCTGGTGCCCGAGCAGGCGACAGTGCTGCGTGACGGCGTCGAAATCGTTGTCAGCCCAGCGGAATTGCGGGTCGGGGACCGGATACTGGTGCGCCCCGGTGAGCGCCTGGCCACCGACGGCGTGATCGTCGAAGGCCGCAGCGCGGTGGATGTTTCAGCCATCACCGGTGAATCGGTACCCGTCGAGGCAAGTCCGGGCACCGAGGTCTACGCGGGGTCGATCAACGGCACCGGCGTGCTCACCGTCGAGGTGACCACCACAGCAGAGGACAACTCGCTGGCGCGGATCGTCAAGATCGTCGAAGCCGAGCAGGCCCGCAAGGGCGAGGCGCAGCGTTTGGCCGACAAGATCGCCAAACCACTGGTCCCGGGCATCATGATCGCGGCCGCGGCGATCGCGGTGATCGGATCGTTGCTCGGTGATCCCACGACGTGGATCGAGCGCGCGCTGGTGGTGCTGGTCGCGGCGTCACCGTGTGCGCTGGCAATCGCGGTGCCGGTCACCGTCGTGGCCGCGATCGGTGCGGCAAGCAAGCTCGGTGTGCTGGTCAAGGGCGGCGCCGCGCTCGAAGCGATGGGCAAGGTGAACGAAGTCGCGCTCGACAAGACCGGCACGCTGACCGCGAACAAGCCTGCCGTGGTCGAGATCTCGGCCGTCGACGGTGTCGATCCCGACCGGGTGCTCGCTGTCGCGGCGGCGCTGGAATCACGCAGCGAACATCCCCTCGCCCGCGCGATCCTCGCTGCCGCGGGGCCGATCACTGCAGCCACCGACGTCGAGGCCGTCACCGGCGCCGGCTTGACCGGTCTGGTCGACGGGCGCCCGGCGCGGCTGGGCAAGCCGGGATGGATCGAACCCGGCGGGCTGGCCGATGACGTCGGGCGAATGCAGCACGAGGGCGCAACCGCGGTCCTGATCGAACTCGACGCGAGCGTGATCGGTGCGATCGCGGTCCGCGACGAACTGCGCCCCGAAGCCCGCGAGGTCATCGACCGCTTGCACGGTTTGGGTGTGCGGGTGTCGATGCTCACCGGCGACAACGCCCGCACCGCTGGCGCGCTGGCCACCGAGGCCGGGATCGAGGACGTGCACGCTGATCTGCGGCCCGAGGACAAGGCTCGTATCGTGGCCGAACTACGTAAGAGCCGGTTCACAGCGATGGTCGGTGACGGTGTCAACGACGCCCCTGCTCTGGCCACGGCGGACCTGGGCGTGGCGATGGGCGCGATGGGTACCGACGTGGCCATCGAAACCGCCGATATCGCGTTGATGGGTGAGGACCTGCGGCATCTGCCGCGTGCGCTCGAGCACGCACGCCGGGCCCGGTCGATCATGTTGCAGAACGTGGGCTTGTCGCTGGGGCTGATCACGATCCTGATCCCGCTGGCGCTGTTCGGGGTGCTCGGGTTGGCGGCGGTGGTGCTGGTGCACGAACTCGCCGAGATCATCGTCATCGCCAACGGCGTGCGCGCCGGACGCACCAAGCCCCTTCCTGCAGTGAAGGGTTCAGCAGATGCGCCGAGTCCCGCGCTGGCAGGAGCGGCGTCGTGACCGTGACCGCAACGTCAGCCCCCGCCGGTACCGGGTGGAGGCGGCGGCTGCGGTGGGCAGGGGCCGTGGCCGTGCTGGCCGCGGTCGACCTCGGCATCAAAGCCTGGGCGCAGACCGCGCTCGACGGGTCCCCGATGGAGGCGGGGCCGGTGGATCTGCGGCTGGCGTTCAACCCTGGTGCGGCGTTCTCGATCGCCGCTGACGCGCCGGCATGGGTGATGCTCGCCCTCACGACTGCGATCACCGCGGTGGTCACGGTCGTGGGATTGTGGATCGCGCCGCGGGCGAAGCTGCTCACCAGGGTCGCGCTGGCCGCGATCGCCGGTGGCGCCGCGGCGAATGTCATCGACCGTGCCGGTGACGGGTTGGTCACCGACTACCTGCATACCGGCTGGTGGCCCACCTTCAACCTCGCCGACACCGTCATCGTGCTCGGCGCGACAGCCCTTGTCGTCACGACTCTGCTCGGAACCCCCGACGAGCGGGGGTAGCCGAGTCGCACCGGGACGGTGGTCGGGGTTCAGTCCCCGGCGGCGAGGGTGTCGACCGCGGTCTGCAGGCGTCGTCCGGCGTCGGCTGCGACCTCGGCGAGTTCGGGTTCGTCGGTGACCTGTACCATCAGTTGCGGGTTCATCGCCTCCACCAGAACTGCGCCTTCGGTGGTCGGGTGCTCGCGCACGATTACGTTGCAGGGCAGGAGTAGTCCGATCTGACGGTTCACCTCGACGGCTCGGTGCGCGAGCGGTGGGTTGCAGGCGCCGAGGATGAGGTAGCGCTCCATGTCTTCGCCGAGCTTGGCTTTGAGGGTGGCCTGCATGTCGATCTCGGTGAGCACACCGAATCCTTGTTCCTGCAACGCCGCTCGGGTCCGGGTGACGGCGTCGGTGAACGAGGTCTGCAGTGTGGTGGACAGTGCGAGTTTCATCGGTTCGGACTCCGTTCGTCTCGAGGGAAGTGTCAGGAAGCTTGCGTGATTGTCTGCGGGGTGCGGCAGCTCGCCCGCTGCAGCCCGACCTTCTCCATGACCAGACTGGCGGGGCACCATCCGACCGCGGAGTAGAAGACCAGGTTGGCGCCCACGAAGCCGGTGAGGAGCAGCCACCACGGCGAGAAGGCCAGTGTCAGTGCCACACTCAGCACCACCATCACCCCTGCCATGAGTGGCACAACTCGTTCGACGGTCCAGCCCTGGTGTCGGGGAAGGCTTTTCACGGGCGACTCCCTTTCGTGTAGATCTGTCAGGCGAGGGCGAGGAAGAGCTTCTCGAGCTCGGCTTCGCTCATCGGCTCCTTGCCGTCCTCGGACTCCCCGGTCAGGCATTCGCGCAGGCCGCTGGCCACGATCTTGAATCCGGCCCTGTCGAGCGCGCGTGAGACCGCGGCGAGCTGTGTCACCACGTCCTTGCAGTCGCGTCCGTTCTCGATCATCGAGATGACCCCGGCGAGCTGTCCGTGCGCGCGCCGCAACCGGTTGAGAACCAGCGCGATGCTCTCTTCGTTTCCGACCATGGCGAGTCCTTTCGGCGAACCTGACCCCACTATACCCCAGGGGGTATACAAGACGGAGTGATCCCCGCCATGCATACCCCGTCGCGTCAGCCGTGCGAGAAGCTGATGTTCGGCAGGATTCGGCGCAGCCAGGTAGGAGACCACCAGGCGGCGTGGCCGGTCAGGCGAAGCAGAACCGGCAGCAGCACGAGGCGGATGAGGACCGCGTCGAGCAGGACGGCGACACCGAGGATGATGCCCATCTCCTTCGGCGGCAGCGGTTCGGCCAGTGCGAAGGTGAAGAACACCGCCACCATGACCGCGGCCGCGGCGGCGATGACGCGGCCGGAGTGCGCGAGGCCCATGACGTGTGCGACCTTCGGGTCACCTGACTGCTCGTAGTGTTCCTTGGCGGTCGAGAGCAGGAACACCGTGTAGTCCATCGCGATGGCGAAGATCATCGCGAAGAAGAACACCGGGCCCCAGCCGTCGAGGAAACCTTGCGGGGTGAAGCCGAGCAGGCTCGCCCCGTGTCCGTCCTGGAAGATCAGCTTGGCGACCCCGAACGCAGCCGCGGTGGAGAGCAAGCTCACCACGGTGCCCAGGACGGCGATCAGCGGCGCCTGCAGTGCGACCAGCAGCAGCACAAACCCGAGGACGAGGACGATGCCGACGATCAGCGGCAGGTAGTCGTTCAGCGCCTGCTGCAGATCGAGGTTCTCCGCCGGAGCGCCGCCGACCAGGGCCTGTTCGGGTAGGTCCGAACGCAGTTGGGTCAGGATCGAGACCATCGCCTCGTCGGAGGGGTCGACATTTAGGATCGCCTGCAGCATCACATAGTCGGAGCCATCCAGGGCAGGCTGCGGCGGGGTGATCATGGCGATGCCGTCGGCCGCCGAGGCTGCCGCCGCGGTCGCCTCGGCCTCGGCGGTGGGGGCGACGATCTGGAGCATGCCCGGCGCACCCTCGCCCATCTGCGCCTGGACCAGTTCGTAGCCCTGGCGGACCGGGGCCTCGCTGGGCACCACCTGGATCGAGGGCATCGCGACCTCGAGCCCCAGCACGGGGATCGACAGCGCGATCAGCACCAGGAACGAACCGACGGCGAACGGCCATGGGTGCTTGTGCAGCAGGTGGCCCCATGCCTCGAACCGTGGGGACCGGTGCTGCTGTCGCTTGGCGAAGGGGAGCGCGCCGGCGTTGACCTTCGGTCCGAGCTTGCCGAGCACGGCGGGGAGCAGGGTCAGGGTGGCGGCGAGGACGAAGGTGACCGCGAGCATGATGCCGACGGCCATGGTCCGCACGGCGGGGGCGGGGACCAACAGCACGGCGGACAGGGACACGAGCACGGTCAGGCCCGAGAGGACGACGGCCTTGCCCGCGGTGTCCATGGTTTCGGCGACGGCGGCGCGGACGTTTCCGGTCTTGCTCAGCGCGTCCCGGAACCGCGCGACGATGAACAGGGCGTAGTCGATGCCGAGGGCGAGGGCGAACATCATCGCGAAGTTCATCGCCCACACCGAGATCGGCGTGACGGAGTTGAGCAGCACGAGGCCGCCGGCCGACGCGACCAGGCCGGCCAGGGTGAGTAGCAGCGGCAGTCCCGCGGCGACGAGGGAGCCGAACGCCAGCACCATGATCGCGAGAGTGACCGGCCAGGAGAGCATCTCAGCCTGGATCATCGCGTCGTGGTTGGCCTTGTTGAAGTCACTCCAGAGCGCCGATGCACCGGTGGGATAGACCTCGATGTCGGCGGTGGACAGTGCGCCCAGTTCGCCCTTGAGTTCGTCGACGGCCTTGACCATGTCGTCGGTGCTCGCGTTCGCCCCGGCGATCAGGATGCCGGTGTGTCCGTCGGGGCTGATCGACATGCCGGGTTGGGGTGCGATGACTTCGCCGAATCGCGGGTCGTCGGCGAACACCGCGGTGACGTCGGTGAGCACTTCTCGAACCTGCGGATCCGTGACGGTGAGGGTGTCCGAATGCACGACGACCTGCACCGCGGCGGAGGAGTTCCCGCCGAAATGTTGCTGGGCCAGCTCGCGGACCTGCACCGATTCCGAGCCGTTGGCCTGCCAACCGGCGCCGGCCAGCGAACTGAAGACGCTCGGGGCCGCAGCTCCGAGCGCGATCAGCGCGATCAGCCACATCCCGAAAACCCACTTCGCATGGGTGGCCATGGTCGCGCCTAT